>JASJDB010000009.1 GCA_030065315.1 Xenococcaceae cyanobacterium MO_167.B52
AAATACTTAGGTATAGCTTATATGGAATGTCCTAATAATTGCCTGAGAGACCGTCTCTCTGTGTTTGTTGACGGCAATAATATGTTTTATGCACAACAAAAGAATGGTTGGTTTTTTGATCCGAGAAAAGTACTAGAATATTTTACCAAAGATCCTACTGTCAACTTGGTTAATGCTTTTTGGTACACAGGGCTAAAAGATGCCCAAGATCAAAGAGGATTTCGCGATGCTCTAATTAGTTTAGGATACACTGTTAGAACCAAAATTCTCAAGGAATACTATGATGATGCTTCTGGTCGTTATTCTCAGAAAGCTAATCTAGATATAGAAATTGTAGTAGATATGTTTAATACTGTCGATCAGTATGATCGGGTAATTTTATTTAGCGGTGATGGAGATTTTGAGCGAGCGATTGAACTACTACGCTCTAAAAATACCCATATTACAGTGGTTTCTACTGAAGGTATGATCGCAAGGGAACTGAGAAATGCTACTGATAGATATATCGATCTTAATGATATTCGTTCTTATATCGAAAAAAGTGATTTCTAATATTGTTTATCAGATATCTTATAATTCAAATAACCAATTTAGTAATAAATACCCTACTTGCCAAGCGTATAAACAGGCTCATGGAAACATCACAAGATCGCATAATTATTTTTGATACTACTCTAAGAGACGGAGAACAATCTCCAGGTGCAACTCTCAATGTAGAAGAAAAACTGAAAGTAGCCCGCGCTCTAGCTAAACTGGGAGTAGATGTAATTGAAGCGGGGTTTCCTTATGCTAGTCCTGGAGATTTTCAAGCCGTACAGCAAGTAGCATCCCTCGTTGGTACAGAAGATGGTCCCACAATTTGTGGTTTAGCAAGAGCTACCCAAAAAGATATTAAAACCGCAGCTGAAGCTCTTAAACCCGCAGCCAAGAAACGGATTCACACCTTTTTGGCAACTTCTGACATTCATCTAGAATATAAACTCAAAAAGACTCGTCAAGAAGTCTTAACTATAGTGCCAGAAATGGTAGCTTATGCCAGATCCTTTGTGGATGATGTAGAATTTTCTCCTGAAGATGCAGGAAGAAGCGATCCTGAATTTTTGTATCAAGTTTTAGAGACTGCGATCTCAGCAGGAGCAACAACTGTTAATATTCCTGATACAGTTGGCTATACTACTCCTAGTGAATTTGGAGCATTAATTAAAGGTATTAAAGATAATGTTTCCAATATCGATCAAGCAATTATCTCTGTTCACGGTCACGACGATTTGGGTTTGGCAGTAGCTAACTTCCTCGAAGCAGTGAAAAATGGAGCCAGACAGCTAGAATGTACCATTAACGGCATTGGAGAACGAGCAGGGAATGCAGCCCTAGAAGAATTAGTCATGGCTCTTCATGTGCGCCGTCAATACTTTAACCCTTTCCTCGGCAGACCACCAGAATCTACAGAACCCCTAACCAATATTGATACGAAGCAGATCTATAAAACATCCCGTTTAGTATCCAATCTCACAGGGATGATTGTCCAGCCGAATAAAGCCATTGTAGGAGCAAACGCTTTTGCCCATGAATCGGGAATTCATCAAGATGGAGTCCTGAAAAATAAACTAACCTACGAAATAATGGACGCTCAATCTATTGGTTTAACCGAAAACCAAATTGTCTTGGGCAAACTTTCGGGACGTAACGCTTTTCGTAGTCGTCTTAGAGAATTGGGGTTTGAACTTTCAGAAACTGAACTGAATAAAGCTTTTATCCGGTTTAAGGAAGTTGCAGATAAAAAGAAAGAAATTACCGACTGGGATATCGAAGCAATTGTTAACGATGAAATTCGTCAACCCCCTGAAATATTCCGCTTAGAACTGGTACAAGTATCTTGTGGAGATAGCTCTTGTCCTACTGCTACAGTGACTTTACGCACCCCCGAAGGAGAGGAATTAACTGATGCTGCTACGGGTACAGGACCAGTAGATGCTATTTACAAAGCTATTAACCGTGTAGTTAATATTCCCAACGAGTTGATTGAGTTTTCAGTTCAGTCCGTTACTGCGGGAATAGATGCCATCGGAGAAGTCACAATTCGCTTACGGTATAACAATAAAGTTTATTCTGGTCATGCAGCTAATACTGATATTATCGTTGCTTCGGCTCGTGCTTATCTAAAAGCTTTAAACCGCCTTTATTCCGCATTGGAAGGAGCTAAAATTACAGAGTCCACACTGAAAAACTAACATCAAACTCCAAAATCTATTACTATTCAAATAGACTCAAAAAACTTTAAAATACTTCCTGTAACTAATTCTTACTCCCTAAAACCCAAACCCTAAAACCTAATACCTATCCTCACCATTTGATGTTTAATAAAGTGGAGCTACTTAGTATAGGGGGAGATAACAAAAATATGTTGCAACTAGATAGCACAATTCCAGATCCCAAGATTTTTCCAGTATTGAATTTACCTGTTCACTTACTAGAAGATTATGCTCATTGGTTACATAATAGGCTAGAGCAAAAGTTGGGAACTCATGTAGTGACCCTCAACGCGGAAATGGCAATATTAGCCAAGCAAAATGCTGATTTGGCTAGCATCATTTGTCAAGCTGAATTAGTCGTACCCGATGGCGCAGGAGTAATTTTGTATATGCGCTTGAGAGGTTTAAAGCATCAACGTTGTCCTGGGATCGAGTTAGCAGAAGCTCTTTTAGAATCTTTGGGTCAAGCTTCAGAGTCCTATTCTATATGTTTTTACGGAGGAACTCCTGGTACTGCTGTTGAAGCAGCTAACTTGTGGCAGAATAAGATTCCTTCCCTTTCAATTCTGGCTCAACATGGTTACTTGTCAGAAACAAATCAGGAAGCATGGCAAAACCAACTCAAGCAAGAACAACCTCAACTAATTTTTGTGGGTTTAGGAGTGCCTCGCCAAGAATTATGGATTCAACAACATCGCCATTTATGTCCTAACTCAATTTGGATTGGAGTCGGTGGTAGTTTAGATATTTGGGCAGGTAAAAAAACTCGCGCTCCATCTTTTTTAAGGAATAATAACCTGGAATGGTTTTATCGTCTTTATCAAGAACCCTGGCGTTGGAAGAGAATGTTAGCTTTGCCAAAATTTATGTGGTTATCTTTATTTAATAGATCGTAGCTGCTAGTTTTGTATAACTGTTGAGTCTGTTAATGGCACTGAGTAGAAATTAGGGATTTTTTTGCCTTCAATTAAAGGTTCAGAGGCTAATTCTTCTAAGCCAATGGAGTCTAGGAGTCTCAGCCACTCCTCTTTGAGAGACAATAAATTAGATTCCAATTGTCTAGATTGAGCTAATAGGGATAGGGCATCATACCAAATACCTTGCTGTTGGAGTAGATTAATTTTTTCGACAAAGGTAGAGATATTAATTTTTTCTTGGAGGGACTGGTTCAGTTGTCTGTATTCAATCGCTCCTTCTAAGACAATATCTCTCGAACGTTCCCTTGGGTCACAAATCATAGACAAATACCAATGGTAATTTCCCTGTAATTTTTCTGACCCCTTTTGGGTTGGCTCAGGAACTACCACATTCATAATTCCTGATTGACCAGTTGTTTGGATAAAAGTTTCGTGGACAAGTTGATCCTTATTGTTCCTTAAAACAAATTCAATAATCTTTGGTTCTTCTGTTGGAGGAGCATAGAAAAATATTTGAGGGGATGCTGAAGCAGTTGCACTAACAGACTGTTCAGGAACTAGAGCAATAAAATTTTCATCATTAGGGATACAATCCCCCCTACTTCCCCCGTCTCTACGATTTGAGGGCAAGCCTTTATAAGAAGATGTCTGATGTTTTGCTGGTTTTGCCTGAATTACCCAATGATTACTAAAAAATAATAAATCAAGAGCTAGGGTAATGCCTGTAAGACAGACTATCTGGCCGATTTTGCTTTTGGAGATTAGCATATTTCCTCTGTCTAGGTATTATTTTGGGAATCTGTTGCTGCATCTAGGATATTGAATTGAGGTTACTTCGTACATTTCATACTTCCAGGCAAATTATAACTGTATTTTAGCAAGTTAAATAAAGATAAATTAAAGATAGAATATAGGTTCTCAGCAATTATACATAAATAATATTGTTTATAATCAATGAATTCCGTACCCACAAAGACTCAAGCTATCAGTCTATCAGTAAGAATACCAAAAGTCCTCATAAATACGTAATATGTCTAGCAAACCGATATTAAAAGTTTATGATTTAGTAACTAAAATTAACTTAACTGCCAAAAAAATCACAAAAAACTACAATTCTTATATTTTTTCCAGTTTAATAGCCACTTTTTTGGTAAGTTTGACAATTATTACTATCCGACAATTGGGCGGGTTACAATTTTTTGAGGTTTCAGCCTATGATTCAATGTTACGAATTACCAGTCGAAATTATACAGATCCGAGACTTTTACTGGTAGAAATTACGGAACAAGATATCAAAAATCAAGACCGCTGGCCTATTCCTGATATAGCTATTGCTCAATTGCTAGAAAAGTTAGACCAATATGAGCCGAAAGTTATTGGTTTAGATTTGTACAAAGATGTAGCCTCTCCTCCTGGAACGAGAGAGTTACGAAACCAATTACGAAAGACTAACACTGTGGTCATTGAGCATTTGGGCATTGGTAATAATCGAGTTCCCGCCCCTTATGTTGTGCCAGAGTCTCGTATTGGTTTCAATGATTTGGTTCTGGATATTGATAACGTCATACGCCGTTATCTAGTTTATGCTGAAGTAGAAGACCAAAAACTTTATTCTTTTGCTCTACGTTTGAGTTTAGCGTATCTTCACGATCACCCTCTCATAGAACCAAAATCCCAGAGTAGTGAGTCAGATCTGACAGTCACCCCCTATGGAATATATTTGAATAATATTTTTCTGAGACGGCTCGAAGCTAGTTCTGGCGGTTATCAAATGAAACAGGAAGAGGCTCTGGGATTTCAAACTTTAATCAACTATCAATCTCCTGATATTGCTCGTCGAGTAACTTTAACACAGGTTTTAACAGATCAGATTGAGCCAAATTTGGTCAAAGATAAAGTAGTTATTATTGGTACTACCGCACCCAGTATTAAAGATATTTTTCATACTCCCCTACATACTGATGACCCTGATGCTGCACACGAAAGTACCATGCCTGGTGCGGTGATTCATGCTCAAATGGTAAGTCAGCTTTTGAGTTTAGAGTTAGATAATCGGACTCAATTTTGGTTTTGGGCTGAAACCATTGAAAACTTGTGGATTGTGCTTTGGGCAGTAGCAGGAGCGATAGTTGCTTGGTGGTTACGCCATCCTTTAGCGATCGCAGGAGGCTTTACTGTTTCTCTCGGCATACTTTGGGGTATCGGCTTTAGCTTATTTCTAGCTGCTGGTTGGATTCCCGTAATTCCTCCTTCCCTGAGCTTTATTCTTGCTGGTAGTGGAATTGTGGCTTATCGGGCAATCTATGCCATGTTTTATGATTCTTTGACTGATTTACCAAATCGCACCAGATTTACCGAAAAACTTAACCGATTAAAGCGCAGAAACAAAAACCGCTATAGTCTAGCAGTTAACTCCATCACCGTATTTTGTGTTGATATAGACCGATTTAGATTAATTAATGAAGGTTTGGGTTACGAAGCTGGCGATCGCTTATTAAAGTATACAGCCCAAAGTTTACAAAAGTATTTTAACTCTCGGGCTTTGATTGCCAGGGTAGGAGGAGATGAATTTGCGATCGCGGTTTTGGATTTGCCCCATCCTCAAGCAGCGATCGAAATTGCCGATAAGCTTCAGCAAGAATTAACCCTACCCTTTTTACTCCAGGGCACACAAGCCACAACTACTCTAACAGTAGGAGTAGCGTTTAATTCTTTGGGTATATCCACGAGACGGAGACAGGGATTAGTCCAGTTTCAAGCCGACAATATGTTGCGAGCTGCTCAAACAGCAATGTATAAAGCCAAAGCAGAAGGAAAGACTCATTCGGAAGTGTTTACCACTGTCATGCACAAGCAGGCTCTGAGTCGTCTTCAACTAGAAGCAGATTTACACCAAGCCATTAAAAATCAAGAATTCCAATTATACTATCAACCAATTATTTCGCTAAAAACGAGTAAATTATCAGGATTTGAGGCATTAATTCGGTGGCAATCTCCCAAAAGAGGTCTTGTTTCTCCTGATGTGTTTATTCCTATTGCCGAAGAAACAGGAATAATCATACCTCTGGGGGAATGGATCCTACAACAAGCCTGTCATCAAATGTATCAGTGGCAACAACAATTTCTCAACTCTGACCCTTTATTTATTAGTGTTAATCTTTCAGGAAAACAATTTGGACAGGACAATTTAGTAGAAACAATCCACTATATTCTGGAGTTAACTAATTTAACTCCAGAGAATTTAAAACTTGAAATTACTGAAAGTATGGTGATGGATAATGTGGAATCTGCCATCTCCATGCTACGAAATCTGAAACTTCTGGGAATTAAATTGAGTATGGATGATTTTGGTACAGGATTTTCTTCCTTTAGTTATTTACATCGCTTTCCCATGGATACCTTGAAAGTAGACCGCTCCTTTGTCAGTAACATGAGTCGAGCAGCCAAAAACATTGAAATTGTTAGTACGATTGTCATGTTAGCTCACAAGTTAGGGATGGATGTAATAGCTGAAGGTATTGAAACTGCCGAGGAAAAAGATCTATTGAAAGCTTTGAAATGCGAATATGGACAGGGTTATTTTTTCTCTAAACCAATTTCAGCACCAGCAGTCACCGAATTATTAACAGAATTTAGTTTAACTCAAGCCTTGGAGGGTGGTAAAAAGTTAAATAGTTAAAGAAAAATAGCATTACATGATAATCATTTGACCTGGAAAAATTTCTTAGAAATTACCTAAAAGTATGGCTAATTTACAGCAAATATAGAATTAATAATCTTGTGATAAATTTATTGAAGATATTTAAACACAATATTCAATAAACTTGATTGGGTAAAAGGCTTAATCAAATGGTCTGTCGCCCCTGCTAGTCGAGATTTAGTCATATTTAATATTCCTTGTTCTCCTGAAAGCATGATAATTGGTGTATATTTAAAATCATAGTGATTTCTCAACAAGCCACACAATTCATAACCGTTAAGATGAGGCATTTCTGCATCTAGTAAGATTAATTCTGGTTTGAATTCTATTAATTGGGCAAAGGCATTCATCGGTTCTCTGATGAAAGAGATCGTAAACATTTTACGATCAAGAAAATCTTCTAGCTGATGGTGGATATTTAAATTATCATCTACACAAGCAAGTTTCCACTGTTTTTCTAAAGCATAAATTGTCTCCTTACTATTTGAATTAAATTTTTTGGTAGTTCTGGCAGATGAATTTTCTACATCCGAATCTATATCTATATCATTAAATAAATCTTCTACAGTGATATCTTCAAATAAATTCTGAGTTTTAGGTAAGATAGGAAGTTTGTCGAAAGGAGGTTTCCGACTTCTAACAAGCACTGTATTATTAATAATTGAAGAATGCAGAATTTTAGCTACTATTAATTCATCCTGATCGATTAAAGCACTAATCTGACGAAAATTTAAGCCCTTGAGGAGTTTACAAATAGTTTCATTTTGTTCTGTGGTTAAATTACGAATAGTACTGTCATTAGAATTAGCCAAGTATAAACGTTGATAAGATGATTGAATATGGTTGGAAAAAGTTTGCCAAGCTTGTAATCTTTTTTGACACTGTTTCAGATAAGAATCAAGATCAAAGCTACATAATTCTACTAATTTTTTTGATTGCTCTACAAAGCTATAATTTAGAGGTTCAGGAAGGGATAAGATAGATTCAAACACTTCTCTTGTAACTCTTCTAAGTATAGTTATTGCCTCATCTTTTGAAAGATATTTTTGCTCAGAAGTAAGCCACATTAATCCTCGATAATCTGAAGGATTCTCTGTATAAGATTCGAGAACATTTCTAAATTTTTGACGGGCTTCTTTAATAACCTTGTTAGTTAAATTACTGTTACGATTACTTAAGCGACGTAGGTGACGCTCCAGGCGTTCAAACGGAGCTAAAGAATTAGTGGCATAGATTAATTTTCCTTCGTTAAAATAAACAAAAAAAATAATAGAGTTGTAAGATAGCTGTAAACAACCATTAGCTTTTAATTTAGCTAACTGTTGAAATATGTTTTCCAGTCTCGTGGCGGAAGCTTGTTGAATATCTTGCTCCATAACCTAAATATAAATTTAAAAATTAATCCCTTCTCAAGAAGAAGAGCCAAATAGCAATACTATTAGAGTACCCACCACAAATTGCAATCTAACACCCTAACCAGATAAAATCGAAATTAGCCAAGATGCCTGAAGTTAGCTTGCTTCTCCCGATCTCGTTCCGAGCCAGCCAAGCTGACCACGATGTTACTGCTAATCTTCGATCCTCTTCGAGTAGGCAGATCCCATTGTTGATTGTTTCAATAACCAGTTGGAATCCAATTAAGGCAAACAGCTATGAATTAGCTAGAATAGTTATATTATGTACACCAAAGAAACAATATCTTTAATATGCAAACAGTCTTAAATAATTAAAATTTATTATTGTAACAATCAATCTTACATTTATTAGTTTCCACTATATACAAGTAATTAGGTTAAATAAACTCAACAGTAAAATGACAACTGAAAACATACGTCTGCGTTCCGAATTTCTCAATACTCAAGTCATAGCACGCAACAGTGGGAAAAGACTAGGAGTAGTCAAAGAAGTATTAATCGATATGGATCGCAGAGAAGTAGTTGCTTTAGGATTGCGAGATAATCTACTCTCTGTATCAGGTATTCCCAAATATATGTACCTCGATAGTGTCCGTCAGACTGGAGATGTGATTTTAGTCGAAGATGAAAACGTCATTGAAGATATAGACATCGAAGCATATAATAAGCTGATTAATTGTGAGGTAGTTACCGAAGCGAATCAACCTCTAGGAAGAGTAAGGGATTTTCAGTTTGATCAGCAAAATGGCAAAGTATACTCGATTACCATTGCTTCATTGGGAATTCCTCAAATTCCTGAACAATTCTTAAGCACCTACGAATTATCTATGGATGATGTGGTGACAAGTGGGCCCAATCGTCTTATCGTATTTGAAGGTTCAGAAGAACGGCTGACTCAAATTACTGTGGGTTTATTGGAGCGACTGGGAATTGGTCGCGCTCCTTGGGACAATGAAGAGCAAGGCTATTATCCTCCTACTATTGAGGCAACAAATCAACTCCCAACTGGAGCACCAGCCAGACCTCCTATTGCTACTCCCATACAAACTAGAACTCCCAACAGAGAAGAAGAACGTTGGGACGAAGATCAATGGCAAGAAGCTCGTGTTGTTCCCCCTGTACAACAGAAAGCAGAAACTGTATCTTACGATGAATATGAGGAAAGTAATTGGGGAGAAGCAGAAGGCAAAGAGGAAGAAATCTATGATGTTCCCGTTTATGAGCCTGTAGTACCTGTAGAAGAGACTTCATCTACCAGCAACTCGTCTGAAGATGTTTGGGATGATGATGAAAGTCCCCAACCCTATAATCCTCCTCCTGTGAATATTCCTGAGAAACAGGTCGAAAAAGTGCCTGAGTACGAAGAGGAGCGGGGTTAAAATAGGGATTACTCAATATTCAATATTAAATTGAGGTAACATTTTTGATTTTAACTAAGCTATTTCCCATTTAAATTGGGTATTATGAAATCAAAAGAAAAAGCTGTAATCTATATCCCTTCTGACTTCTGATATCCGAAGGTGTATCCTTTAGGACTTCTGACTTCTGACTTGCTAAAAAGCATTTAAAATGCGTTTTAGCTTAAGTTTGCTCCTATACTTGTTCCAGAACGTATTAACTGCTTACTTAAATCATACTAAATCCGCTTACCAAAATATACTTTTAGTTTAAAGCGTAGAATTAGCTTAAACCTTTCTGAATTGACCGATAGGGAATCCTTTAGGGCTAAATTCTGCATTCTAAATTCCCACAAATTTAAAGTGTTGTATCTAAACAGGATTTAGTATCATATGCTGTCCCTCCTTTTACTCTAAGAAATTTACACAATTTAACGATGCGAATGCTAAATTGAAATGTCCTTTCTACAATATCTTTGTTACTCATTTTCTGATTTTTTTATCATGTTTTCTGTACCTGTACACAATTCTGCATTCTAAATTCTAAATTCTGAATTCTGACAATATTTCTGGAACTAGAGATGGTGGAAAAACTTAGGATAAAACGCCAACGGCAAAAGTTTCGAGGCTACAGAGAATATATCGATGGTGTACCTCTAGAAATGGTTTTAATCCCTGATGGAACCTTTACTATGGGCGCACCAGAGAGAGAAGAAGGTAGTGATAGCAGTGAAAGACCCCAACATAACGTAACCATCTCTCCCTTTCTGATGGGACGTTACCCTATTACTCAAGCTCAATGGAAAGCAGTTGCTCAAAAAACTGACCTCAAAGTCAAGGAAGATTTAAAGCCAGACCCCTCTAGTTTTAAAGAGCCGTATCAAGGTATAGATAGATGGCAAAGACCCGTAGAAACGGTTAACTGGTATGAAGCAGTGGAATTCTGTCAACGACTTTCTAAACTAACGGGAAAAAACTATAGACTACCTTCTGAAGCGGAATGGGAATATGCCTGTCGAGGTGTAAGAGAACCTCTTAACCCAGAAAAAGGAGAATCTTATTCACCTTTTTACTTTGGAGAAACCATCACCACAGACTTAGCTAATTATCGCGGGCAGGATGATAAAGATTTCAAATTGTCAGGCTTTTATGGTAGAGGAACCAAAGGAAACTATCGAGAACAAACTACACCAGTAGGTTATTTCAAAGAAGTCAACCCTTTTGGACTCAGTGATATGCACGGAAATGTTTTGGAATGGTGCGCGGATGATTGGCATGATAATTACGACAATGCTCCTACTGACGGAAGTGTTTGGCTGAATGGTGATGATGATTATTCTCCTCTGCGGGGCGGTTCCTGGGACAACAATCCTGTTAACTGCCGTTCTGCTGCTCGCATCTACTACTTCATTAGTCGCGACAAACGCTTCTATGAATTCGGTTTTCGTGTAGTGTGCGGGTGAGGGAGAACCTTTGAGAATTAAGAATGCAGAATGCAGAATGCAGAATTAATTTTTGGCTTTATTCTTTTCCAGCCCAGTCCTAGTTCTAACTGATTTCTAAAATCTGGTTGCTACTGTCCTGTAAACTGTACTGGACTGTCCTGGACTCATAATACTAAATCCACTTACCAAAGTGTACTTTTAATTTAAAGCATAAAATTAGCTTAAACCTTTCTAAATTCTAAATTCTAAATTCTGAATTCTAAATTCTGAATTCCCACAAATTTAAAGTGTTGTATCTAAACAGGATTTAGTATAACTGTTCAGATTAAAGGTTTTTTAGTTCCTTATTCATTCCTTAATTGTTCCTTACTTCTTTAGTTTGCAAAAGCCAAAAGCTTATGATACCTGTAATACATTAACCAATAAGACATTATGCACTATTTTCAAGCTGGTTCTGCCATTACTTATTTAATTGTGTATCCCTCTGGTCGTCTGGATAAGGTCAAGCTAGGATTAGATTTCATTAACGGTGAAGTAGGACAATTACTAGTACCTGGTGGTTGTTGGAAAGCAGCAGTATTAGAAAAAGGTGAATTTGGGCTTTTGGGTGAAGCTGTCGCACCTGGTTTTGATTATCGAGATATGGAAGTAGCAAAAGGCGATAATATACGTCAAAGTTTTCCCGATTTATGGAATGAATTAGCCCCCTATATTAAACAAGTTAATGTCTAGCTATAAAACAACTACTGGGATTTCCGTAACTCTGCTACTAATGACCTATGGGGTATTTGGTTGGATTTATGGGTCTTGGGTTATCAAGGTCTTAGAAGATGAAGGTATAAAAAATCTCATATCTCAAGTATTGGAACCTGAAATTAGACTAGTTATCTTCTACGGTATTGGTGCAATCTATATTATGGCAGTCGCAATTGTCTTTACTTCTCCCATAACTTTAATAACAATGGGTTTAAATAAGTGGCTAAAATCAGATGTGAGAGCCTTTTTTTTAGTATTCTTGGGAGCTTTTGCTTTTGCTCTTATTGTTCAAAGGCTAGATTTTTTTGCCACCTTTTTGATGCTTCTAGCTAATGCTATATTAGTCAAACTAGATTTACAAAGTCTGGGATTAAGTAGATGGTTATCTTATTGTGTTTTGACAGTAATGTGCCTAGGTAGTTTTTTTGGTGGTATTACAGCTTTTTATTATTGGGGTTGAAAAGTGAAACAAGCGAAACAAAAAGCTTTCAAGCGTGTCTTAGTTGTATTATTTGGTTCGGCGTTTGTTGGTTCTACAGTATTTATGTTGATGGGTAGCTTATTGGGACGACGAGAACAATCTTCTACTCATATCACAGATCCTACCGTTCCTGATGAAGCTCCAGAAGTAAATTATAGAAATAATCTAAACTCTAGATTACAATCCCAAATTATTGGCTATGAAAAATTATTGGAAAAAGAGCCAGAAAATACGACGATTTTAACTAATTTAATCCGTATTAGGCTAGAAATGGGAGATTTAGAAGGTGCAGTTGAGCCTTTAACTAAATTAGCGAAATTGCAACCAGAACGTACAGAACTAGTTGCAATTTTAAAAGAAATCGAAACCCAATTAGCAGAACAAAAGACTACTACAAAGAAATGAGACAAGATCTTTTCTACTGCTCTAATGAAGCTTGTTCTGTAGAATTGCTCAAGCATTTTTGCATTCTTACCGCAGCAGCAGCAGCATAGTTACGGCTGGAAGCAGTGTCTGGGAAAAAAGAATTCCCTCTTTCATTGTAAGGAGATGCAACTCCACAAAAAGCCGACATTTTGGGAATTAAAATTTTACCCCAATGACTAGAAATATCAGTAAAAGTTACGGGAGTTGCTGTAAGATTCAGTTCCGCAGTTTGACCTCTTTGAGCTCTAACATATTTAGCAGTACTTTCTAATACAGCCATTAATTCTGCTCTAGTTACAGGTTTTTCTGGTCGAAAAGAACCATCAGGATAACCTTTTACTATCTGATTATCTTTTGCCCATTGAATTTTAGCAGCACTCCAACGAGACGCAGCTACATCGGGATAGGGTTTAATATTTGTGCTACTAGGAGCCTGAACTTGTAAATCAGGAATTGTACTTAATGCGCCAATCACCATAGAAACAATTTGTTCTCTAGTTAAAGATTGTTCGGGACGAAAAGTATTATCGTTAAACCCAGCAATAAACCCCAGAGCTACAGCTTGCTCAATTTCTTCTTGATAAATATCGCCCCTAGTATCATTAAAACTAGCGGTATTCACTACAGGTGCTGGTGCTGGTGGTGGTACTGGTGGATTATCTCCTGCTGCTGCAATTTCAACAGTATCGCCACTCAAGAAAAAATGACCCAATACTTTCTCATCAACAGTTTTTTTAGTAAATTCCCAACCAGGGTTAAGATAAATTTTCATAAATTGACCTTCTGCTTTACCAAAAGTTTTGCCAATGACGGTTCGTGAACGATCTTCACGACTAACAGCGATTAATTGTACTTCGCCGTTTTTTTCTACCACATCTAAACTGTAGTGTTGACTAGTATCTTGTCCATCAAGACGAACGGAATAACCATTACTATCCGTAGCCCGACGACAAATTCCTGTAAAGTCAAAAGTTGTCCACAGAGGATCGATCACAGTTGGCTGAGAACCAATTTCTCTCCAACAAGCTTCCTTCTCAGGGATTTGCTCAATCACAACTAAGTTATAAAATCTGCCAGGTATTGCCACAGCAACAATTTGATTTTGATCTAACTGCTCTTCTCCAATTTCAAAAGTTCGATTTTGATTTAATTCTTCTTCTCCAATTTCAGAAGCCGTAACTCCAGAAAGACCGAAAGCAGTAGTAGCAATAATGGTGGATATTGCTGCGAGTTTTAGTTGATTTCTTAGCTTCATAGACTTACTAACCATAGGAACTATAGGACTTCAAGAATAAATTCAAGAATTTGTTTCACAGACAGACAAAACTTTTTCTTCAAGTTTTAACATCAAATACTAAAATTGCAAATCTGTCTATATACCAAATTGCTCAAAATGACAGTGACAAGACTGACACCTCTTGAAATAAGTTCCTGTGATTAGTAAATTAAATTTGTCTTATTTGAGTTCAAAATTTACGTCACAACTCAAATCCCCTGATTCCTGGGAGAAGCGGAGGTTTTCCTTATAATCAACTGGACAGTCAATTACTGTAGGAACATTTTGAGCCAGAGCTTCTTTAAGAGTGGGAATTAGATCGGCAGCAGATTTAACACGATAGCCTTTTAATCCCATACTTTCAGCAAATTTGACAAAATCGGGGTTACTAAAATCGACAAAGGAAGGATGTCCAAATTGATTAATTTGTTTCCATTCAATCAGACCGTAACCATTGTCATTAAAAATAAGGGTGACAAAGGGAGTACCTACCCTGAGAGCAGTTTCTAATTCCTGACAGTTCATCATAAAACCGCCGTCTCCTGTAACTGCCACAATATTTCTATCAGGATGTACCAGTTTAGCTGCTATCGCACCAGGAATAGCAATACCCATAGCTGCAAAACCATTAGAAATAAGGCAAGTATTGGGGCAATCAGAATGGTAGTGTCGCGCCATCCACATCTTATGGGCTCCCACATCAGAAATTACAATATCTTCTGGCTTCATTACTTGGCGCAGATCGTAAATAATTTTCTGAGGCTTAATAGGAAATCCCTCATCATTGGCATAGTGTTCGTAGTTTTCCCTAATTTTACGGCGCAGTTCGGGAATAGAAGAATTGGTTTTACCCTGTCGGTCGCAACGTTTAGCAATATCCATTAAAGAGTCAGAAATATCTCCTACTACTTCTGCTAGAGGAATATAACTGCTATCAATTTCTGCGGGATTAGTGCCAATGTGAATCACAGAAGTTGAACCTTCAGGATTCCATTTTTTAGGGGAATATTCAATTAAGTCGTATCCTACCGCAATTACTAAATCGGCTTCATCAAAAGCACAACTAATTAAGTCTCGCTGTTGTAAGCCTACTGTCCATAATGCTAGGGGATGGGTATAGGGAATTGCCCCTTTACCCATAAAAGTATTGGCAACAGGAATATTTAACTGAGTGGCAAATTCGGTGAGAGCTTCACTAGCATTAGCTCGAATTGTGCCATTTCCTGCTAAAACTAGGGGTTTTTTCGCTTTTGCGATCGCAGCAGCAGCTGCATTAATACTTCTGTAGGAAGCGTAGGTTTTTTCCCGCTCATCTTTTTGTAGGGGTTTACTCTTTCCTACATCCATAGCTGCGATATTTTCGGGAATATCGATATGTACTGCCCCTGGTTTTTCAGCTTGAGCAACTTTAAAAGCTTTACGGATAATTTCTGCTGTATTATCAGGACGGACTATCTGAGTATTCCACTTGGTTACAGGAGCAAACATTGCTACCAAATCCAAATATTGATGGGATTCAATGTGCATCCGATCGGTTCCCACTTGTCCAGTAATTGCCACTAGAGGCGCACCATCCAGATTGGCATCTGCTACTCCTGTCATCAAGTTTGTAGCACCTGGTCCCAGGGTTGAAAGACAAATTCCTGCTTTTCCTGTAAGTCTCCCATAAACATCAGCCATAAAAGCTGCACCTTGTTCATGGCGAGTCGTAATAAACTTAATTGAAGAATCTCTTAAAGCTTCGAGAATGTGTAGGTTTTCTTCTCCTGGTAAGCCAAATAAATATTCGACTCCTTCATTTTCTAAGCATTTTACTAACAATTCCGCCGTATTTAGTTCACCCACTATCTCTACCTTGAATTTGAGTCGTCGCTATGTTTATTTTAGCTTTTAGTATTTAGGATTTAGCTTTATTATTGTGGGATAGTTGACATTATCCCACACCAGAGATGGGGGACTATAATACCTATTGAGATTTGATATTGCGATCGCCATGAACTACTGAACCTCTCTCGTGCAACCGATGATCTCGGCGTGGAGAACTAAAGTTCACAGGAAATTAGGCGAGCCAAGAAGAAGTTTGCCATTTTTGCTCCATAAGGAGAAAACCACCAATTGCCAGGAAGTGCGCCTTCTGATGCCTCAAGACAGAAATCAAAATCATCATATTCAATTCGCTTTCCATTTACGTGCCAGCCTATCTTCTCGCCGGTACGTTGCAAAAATTCGTTGTTTTGCGCTCTAATGGTATCCATATTACCGCCGAGACTTTGATATATACTTAACTGAACGCTAAAGCCAAAGCGGTTATTACTGTATTTTTGCCAAAGTTGATCGATTACCATAATGGCATTGCAGGGAAATGTTTGTAGATCGTTGGGGGTAATGTCATCTAATTCCGCTTTACCAGTTATATCGATCATTACTTTAGTGGTTTCGAGGTCTGCCTCTTTCCATTTATTCGCTGCTAGTAATTCTCTGAGTTTCCCATAGCGATAGGTATCCGCTATGATCATCAAAGCCTCATCCAATCGCTTCTCTAAGTGAGCAACTCTCTCTGGTAATGAGAATTCTTGATCTTGTCTATTGGTAGTTAAATCTTTATCAGTTTGCATGTTCATCGTAGTTTTTATTAATAACTTAAAATTATTCTATCTATCTAGTCAATATGGTAAATAAAGTCTTAATCTGGCTATTTGTTCTTTAACTGATTTAACTGGTGCCAGCACTCACTTGCGATCGCCCAATCTTCCTCTGCTTGTACTATTAGTATGCGTACTGTGGAATCTGCGGTTGCAATATCTTCATCTTGGGGAGAAGATTGGTTTTTCTCTAAATCTAGTTTCAATCCTAAAAACTCCCACCCCTCACAAGCTTTCTCTCTCACTAGTACCGCGTTTTCTCCTACTCCTGCGGTAAACACCAATACATCTAAACCTCCTAGACTGGCTACCATTGAACCAATAGAGGAGCGTAAGCGATGAATATACATCTCAAAAGCTAAGTTCGCTTGCTCATTGTTTTCTGCTATGGCAGCAAGTATAGTTCGCATATCGGCGGATAATCCTGAAATTCCTTTTAATCCTGCCTCTTTATTCAGCATTTTGTCTAATTGCTCAGGAGTAAAGTTATACTTCTTCATCAAATAAATCATAATTCCTGGATCGATTGAGCCACTGCGACTACCCATCATTAACCCTTCTAGGGGTGTAAATCCCATAGTGGTATCAATACTCTTGCCATTTTGAATTGCTGCTAGAGAACAACCATTACCTAGATGGCAGGTGATTATTTTAAGTGATTCTAAAGGCTTACCGAGTAATTGAGCTGTACGTTGAGCGCAATACTGATGATTGATGCCATGAAAACCATAGCGACGAATTCCCTGTTCTAACCACTCATAAGGAAGAGGATAAACCGCAGCTTTTAGGGGCATTTGACGATGAAAGCCAGTGTCAAATACTGTTACTTGGGGTACATTGCCTAGTATTTCTTCAATTGCTTCAATTCCATCTAAATTAGCAGGATTATGGGCAGGAGCCAGAGGAATAAAATTAGCGATCGCATTTTTGACTTCAGGAGTAACTAAAGTGGCTTGGGAATACTCCGTACCACCATGCACTACTCGATGTCCCACAATGTCAATTTCTGATAACTTCTCCATCACCTTAGTTTCGCCACTTGTTAAAGTATCAAGGGTCTGAGCTAATGCTAGTCTACGGTCAAGGGTTGCTATTTTAGTTTTTCGGGTTACTCCCTGGGCTTTGATTTTACTAACAGCAAAGCCTTCAGCTACCGTCCAATCAGTATGAGCTTGCCACAGAGGCTTAGGAGGTTCTTGTGGTAAGGTGTCTTCTTTTAATTGATACAAACAGCTTTTTTGACTGCTCGAACCTGCATTGAGTACTAGAATTTTCATGGTTTGGCAATTTTTAAGATCAAGATTGGGTATTACTGGGACTTTTTCTTGTTACCAAGCCCTTCGGGCTAAAGTCAGAATACGGTATGACCTGACCGAAGGGAATCCTTATGCGCTTGCGAAGCTCTACCCGCAGGGGCAGCGGTATCCTTTAGGGTTAGGGCTGATTTCATATTTCTGACTTCGTGAACTTGACAGGGATATGAAAATAAGCTTACATTTAGCTCTTACCAACTAATGAGCATTTGATGAACTACTCGCGATAAATCGCAAGTTTCCGCCTTCATTGACCGATGCCTCCAACAAGCAAGCTTGTCTTTGGTCTTACTTAGCCTCCTCAGTAGCTACTGCTACGTGATCCACTACCGAAGTAGTAGCGACGGCAAGAACGCCAGCACCGTGCGCCCGTAATTGTTTGCTTGGGTTCACTCTTGTACATAGTTTCTGGAACTAGCGGTACTTATCGAGGCTACCAGTATTTCCGAAAAAACTAGACTGATAGGCTACTTAGGCATTTGTCCAACGGATAGTTCGGAAGCAGCACCTACATCTAATCATCTCCGCTTGTACTTATTATAAGATGCCTCAAACGCTTTCTATATAAAGTTTTGGTGTCAAAAATGTTAACCCTGCGTCCCAATTCATCTCTTCGATAAATCGAGAGACTTCTGACAAAAAGTTAAAAACTTATCAAAATTTATTTTCAATAGCTATTGCAAAATATTATTAATAAGAGATATACTATTTTCATGTGTTCTCCTCTCTCAAGGAATCGGCAGGTCAAGTCGCTAAGGTAAAGATATAGCGACTATCCTGTTTTTTTAAGATGAGAAAAGTATTGTTTATTCTTAATAACCTATGTAGTCAGGATTTTCTTTTAAAGAAGTGTTGTAAGGATTAGCAAGATTCCGAGATCTAATGGGAACAGCACTCTCAGCTTGAGTTTGTAGCACATCTCGATAAAGCATATTAACTAACCTGGCATCTTTATTAATTTGGTTTTCTGGGAAGAGATTAAACCCTAAAATAGTATTCATATTGCTGATAATAGTACCATTTTGAAAAGCATTTCCTGAATGTCTGAAAAATGCTTTTTCAAACACTTCAACTGTACTTAGATTCTGAACTTGTTCTTGTTCTTGTGGTCTGCTCTGAGCTTGAGCTTGCAGCCCAAAAAAACTACTAACCGCAGTTATTAACAAGATTGAACCTAATTTAGTAAACTTAATAGACATTGCCCTATTCTCAAAACTTCTGCTCGATCCTAACTGAAGATTTACCGAACGGACAGTACCTCAATTATTTTCTCTTAACTGTAATTATTTATGAGCAATCAAACCATTACCACCGCTTCGTTACAGACTGCTAACTACGACGAGCTGCGTCAAATATTATTGGAGATGCTAGTTAAATATGCCTACAAAGAAGGAGACTTTACCCTTTCGTCAGGAGTCCGTAGTACCTACTATATCAACGGTAAACAAGTAACCCTTAGAGCGGAAGGAGCTTTGGTTATAGGTCGCTTAATTTGGCAAATGTTACCAAAAGATACTGAAGCTGTAGCAGGTTTGACCCTGGGCGCAGACCCGATGGTATCAGCAGTGAGTATTGTTTCGGCTCTGGAAAATAAACCAATTCCAGCTTTGATTATTCGTAAACAGCCTAAAGGTCATGGCACAAAAGCTTATATTGAAGGTTGCAGCCTCAATTCCTCTGCCAAAATAGTAGTATTAGAGGATGTAGTGACAACTGGAAAGTCTGCTCTGTTGGCGGTAGAGAGATTGCAAGCTGCTGGTTATCAAGTTACAGAAATTATCGCTTTAGTAGATAGAAACCAGGGAGGAAGGGAACTTTATCAATCTGAGGGATTAAAATTTCAGGCTATTTTCGACATCACGGAATTACAAGGATACCCAACTTAAAGTAATTTAACGGTTTGTGACATTTTAGGGTAAAACAATCAGTTAAGCTATAAGTGTCATTAATATCCTTTATAAATTATTATGAATAGTCTTCCTGTTAAACGTTTTAGCCATGTTAATTGGTCAGGAGTAGTTCTCTTTGCTTTAGGCTTTTGGCTCAGTGCTAGTCTTCTATTAGACTGCCTAATTATTCCAGGTTTATTAACTAGTGGCATGATGAATCAAGATGGATTTGCTAGTGCTGGATATCTAATCTTTGGGACTTTCAATCATGTAGAGCTAATTTGTTCCGCTTTAGTCTTAACTGGTTGTTTGGTGTTGAATTACCAAAAAACTCAAACTGTTGGTAACCTAGACAAATATGTTTTTGCTGCTATTTGTTTAGTTGCGATCGCATTAACTTATACTTATTTTCTAACTCCTCAAATGAGTAGTTTAGGATTATCTCTGAATAATTTTAGCAACCTACAAACTGGTGTTGATTCTATGGGAATGATGCACATGGTTTATTGGGTATTAGAAATTATCAAAATAGTAGTTGGAACTACTGTGCTGAGTAAGTTTTACCGCAATTCTTGTACTTTAGGCTGAAAAATACCCTACAATATATTCTATTAGGGTGGGCAATGCCTACCCTAATTTTTTTGTTACCATTTCTCTATGAATAAATTTATCTTGTTTCTAGCTACTAGCTTATTAAGTTGGCTAACTATTACTCCAAAAGTAGCTAGAACCCAACCTATTGCAGAGTTACAATTTCGAGATAATTTTTGTTTCCTAGAAGTTCCTGAACTTACCAATAAGTTACTACGAGATTTACCCAATTACGCCAATCGAGTGGTACAAAGAACTCAGACTCGTCATCGCAATGCAGGAATTAAGACTTATATTATAGATGCGGGAAAGCCAGAATTTGAACCTCTACCTCTACCCAAGATTGAATATAGCTCTAACTCCAGTGATAGTGTTAATCAAATATTTTTTACGATTCTAGAAAGACAATATTTTAATAATCGTAAACTGGAAAGAGAATCCTATTATTGGTTATTTTTGATTCCTACAACCCAAGGTTGGAAAATGATGATGTTATTTTCTCGTTTTGGTGATAATCTCCCAAACAATCCCCCAACGCCTCCCCAAGAAAGTAGCAACGGTATTATTGGTCAAGCAATAAACTTGTGGTTAAACGATTGTCGTGCAGGAACGATTCGTTAATTAAACACCAATCCTATCACCCCTACCTTGCAGTTGCGGTTAAAGAGCGTCACAATACTTAGATAATGGTTGGAATTAGAATTTATTTTTTAACAGCGATCGCAAACTAACCGTGTTCGATACGTTACTACTAATTCTAGTTTCAATTGTTGCTGAAATCTTAATTATTTATCACAGGAGATTATCATGAGTGCAGAAAGTATGTTGTTCAACGGGATGATTTTATGTAGCGTTCTAGTTTTAGTAGGACTCGCTTGGGGATTTTTACTTCTCAAAATCCAAGGTGGGGAACCAGAATAAAACAATTATTAGTAATCAGTCAACAAATTACTAGTAGTGGGCTATGACACAAATAAAGCTTATTGATTTACTATCTAAATCAATAGGGTGTCCAACCCACTCCAAGAGCACCATAATTATTGTTTATTTGAACAATGATGCTTGTATAAAAAAAGTATAGATGATAACTCTAAGCTTACGTTGCTATTTCTTATTATTACTAGGCTTGCCTTTTGCTTTTATCTTAGCTGTATTTCTTAATAATCAAATCAGTATTATTGCAACTGTTATTTATGATTTTATTGTCCTGAGTCTTGCCATCTGGGATGGGATGGCAGTCAAGCGCAACAAAGTAAAGATTACTCGCCAATCTTTAGCAAGATTATCTGTGGGAAAAGATAATCATGTCAATCTAGAAATTACTACTGATCAAGCAGCAACTATTCAAGTAAAAGATGATTATCCTCAAAAATTTTCTGTTTCTACTGAGAATTTTGCCATAGTTGTACCTAAAAACACCACAGAAACACTAACTTATAATGTTCATCCTACCAGTAGGGGGAAATACACTTGGGGAGATATTTCTGTACGCCAACTAGGAAACTTGGGTTTAGCTTGGAATCAGTGGGAAGTTGCAGCAAAACAACAAGTATCAGTATATCCTGATTTAATAGGTTTGCGATCGCTGAATATTCGTCTTACTCTTGAAAACACTGGTATGATGCGTCGTGCTAGAAAAATTGGCAATGGTACAGAATTTGCTGAGTTGAGAGAATATAGTCAAGGTGATGATCTGAGGCTGATCGACTGGAAAGCTACAGCTCGCAAAAATCGCCCTTTGATTAAAGTTTTAGAACCAGAACAAGAACAAACCTTATTTATCTTACTGGATCGAGGTCGGTTAATGACTGCCCAAGTCCAAGGTTTAAAGCGGTTTGACTGGGGCATTAATGCTACCCTATCTCTCGCTTTAGCAGGGTTGAGTCGAGGAGATAAAGTAGGAGTAGCAGTATTTGATCGAGATATTACCACTTGGATCCCACCAGAAAGAGGACAATCCCATCTTGCTAAACTCATAGAAAGTTTAACTCCATTACAACCAGTATTATTAGAACCAGATTACCTTGGTGCAGTTACTAAAGTAGTAACCCAGCAAACTCGTCGTGCTTTAGTGGTTCTCATCACGGATATTATAGATGCTACTGCTTCTACAGAGTTATTAGGAGCAATGATCAAATTAACTCCTCGCTATCTTCCTTTCTGTGTGAGTCTCCGAGATCCCAAAGTTGATACCATTGCTCATACTCCAACCAATAATATTAAAGACACCTATTCTCGTGCTGTAGCTCTAGATTTACTGTCTCAAAGACAAAGTGCTTTTGCTAGTTTAAAACATAAAGGAGTCTTAGTTTTAGATGCACCCTGCGATAAGATTAGTGAGGAGTTGGTAGATAGATATTTGAACCTTAAAGGTAAAAGTTTATTGTAAGTTGTAAGTAGTTAGTAGTTAGTTGTTAGTTGTTAGTCCTAAAGGATTCCTAAAGGATATATGCGAAGCGGTATCCTTTAGGACACCTGCGGACATTGTACCCTTGTGGTATAACACCTTCGAATATAGTTAGTAGTTAGTTGGTAGTTGCTAATTACTAATCACTTGATTAAGATTTCTCCTACCATTCCTGCTTCTTTATGTGCTTTGATAGAACAATATAATTCATATTTTCCTGGTTTCATTGGAGTTAGTACCCATTCGGCTACTGCTTCTGGCTTTAATTCTAATTCGTGAATTGCCCCTTTTACTTCTACCTTTCCTGCTTGTACTTTTCTTGTCCAACTAGCATCCGCAAAATCTTTGGCAGTAAAATAATGTTTCATTGAGCTAGGATTATCTAACATCAATTTGTAGGATTTTCCTGTCTCAAACTCTAAATTACTCGGAAAAAACTGTAACTCTCCTGCGCTATTCCCTAAACTGACTTTTACTTCTGTTAATTCTGAATTAGCTGATGCTAGAGGTAGCCATAGACAACTTAAAATTGTCATAGTAATACAGTAAATAGTGATGGATTTGATTAAGTTTCTAATTTTAGTAAAACTTGTAGTCTTCATTTCAAGTACACACAATTAAATTTGCTTATTTTAAAATAATAATTTCAAGTTGTTCATAAAATAAATAAGATTTATAGCAATTTTTCTCGTTCGGCTTCATTTAAATCTTTTTCATTTTTCAGCAAAACATATTTACTCTTTTTTAATCCCTCTAATATTTTTTCTCTTTTGGATTTACTACCAATTTAAGTTGCAAAATTATAAGCAGGATTGAGCTAGTCTTTATCTTGCTTGACATTGATCGCACCTACCACAAGAAAATTCTTCAGCAATATCATTAAACCCAAAAGCAGCTAAGAGAAATTGCCAACGACATTGCTTGGTATAGAAAAATTGTTGCATCTGTTTTTGCCAATGTTGTTGTATTTTTGACCATCGAGCCAAAGATATTTTAGAAGTTTGTTTTTGATAGTGAAACGGATCCACATAAGACACTGCACCTATACTATAAAGCAGAGCTAATGCGATCGCGCCATGAGGATATTCTTCAATTACTGTGGTGATTTCTCCTTTAGGGGGTAAGTAATTAATAATCTGTTGTGCCTGTTTTAACTGTTGCTGTAATTGGTTACGAAAAAACTGACTCCGTTGTTTATCTTCGGGGTTAAAGAATCCCGTCTTTTCACTAACTAAAGTTAAAGCTACCGCAGCTTGACCATCTCTACCGCTTCTGCCGATTTCTTGAATATATTCTGCTAACAATTCTGGTGCATGAAAGTGCAACACCCACCGACAATCTGCCTTATCTATTCCCATGCCAAAAGCACAGGTACAAATTACGAAAGGAAGTTTTCCTGATAGCCAATCTTGTTCGATTTGCCTTCTTTGCTGACTAGGTAACCCACCATGATAAGGTGCAGTTACAAAACCTTCCGATTGCAACCATACCGCTAAATTTGAACTCTCTTTACGCGATCGCACATAGATTAATCCCGACTGTTTGCCTTTGTTTCTGATAAACTTTAAAGCCTCTTGTCTTCTACCTCTGGGAGTCCAAACAGTTTTAACTTGCAGTTGAATATTCTCACGATAAGGGTTAAGAATAAACTTCCTTGGTTGCTTCAGTTGTAAGCTATTAATGATTGCTTGTTGAGTAATTTTATCGGCGGTAGCCGTAAAAGCAGTAATAGCAATTTTAGTTCCAGAAGGTTTACTTTTTAATAGGGTAGGACGAATTGCCCCTAAACGGGTGTAATCAGGACGAAAAGTAGTCCCCCATTGCACCAGACAATGAGCCTCATCTAATACTAGAGTGTTAATTTCGATTTCTGGTTGAGTAAGCACAGTCCAGACAGGAGGAGAAAGCAGGGTTTCTGGAGATAGATAGAGTAATTTTATTTGTTGTTGAGCAATCGCTTTTAAGTTGGTTTTGCGCTCTCTTCTACTCTGTTGAGAATGGAGTAATACTGCTGATATCTTCTTGTGCTGTAAATCTTGCACCTGATTTTCCATCAACGCCACTAAAGGAGATATGACAATAGTTAAACCAGATTGCATCAGTGCTGGTAATTGGAAACACAGGGATTTGCCCCCGCCTGTCGGCATTACTACTAAGGTATCTTTACCAGATAAAATGCTAGTAATAATTTCTTTTTGAGGATAGCGAAAGTCACTATAACCCCAAGTTTCTTGTAAAACACTGAACATGAGAGATTAAAGATTTAATGCTGATTATTCAACTCTAACTTCTTCTCTTAAAACTCTCAGGAAACAAATTGTTTTTTCGATAGGATTTGGAATCAAAATTCCTTAACCCTGCATTATAAGCAGTAAAACAATCTGCCAAAATGGCAACATACCCCTAGTTTTGATCTTTAAACTGTTGGTAACAACAAATAAAGGTTGTTGCCAACAAAATTTCATTTACTAGGAGAAATCGAATGAATATTTCCGATCTTAATTATCTAGAAGTTGTTAATTCTGAAACAGGAAAAACTTTGGCTGGCGGTGGCGACATTGCTTTTAATATCACTAAGGATGTTAACCTCAATAAAATAGTTACTCTTGACATCCTCAAAACTGTTAACGTAGAAGTAAATAACCCCGATCAGTTGGCTACTGCTGAAGCTGATGCTGAAGCTTTCGGTCCATTCGCTCTGGCTGAAGTTGATGCTTATACTTACGTTACTGAGTTTGAAGCATTTGCTTATGCTGAATCGAGTGCTGCTCTTGACCTTGATCAGGGTTAGGGTTTTATCGTACCATAACAGATTAACTCCCCTTTGTTTCATAAAGATACCGCTAACAGCAAAAACTAATAGCGGCGAGGAAAATATCATTGCTGGAAGCTTAACCAATCAAAAAGCTTTCAGCAAATTTATCTTGTTAATACCATCTTATCCCAATTTGAAAAGAATGGGACAATTGATTTTGTGGGAGTGATTGACCAATCGCTCCTACGTTAAATATCATGTCCTAAATCTATAACGTATTGCTATATATTGTGCTGTGTCGGACAATATTTTTGAGCATAGCGCGATCACTTTTCACAAAAAATACCACAATCTCCTCAAATTTTGTTGTTATATACGGTCAAAGCAAAGTTCAGGAGGCATTAAACCTCTAAGAGCGAAGGTTCTATTTGTGGTGTAATTAAATATTATTATTGTCATTATCTGTAGTTCGTTTACTATGTAGAGTTTGAGTAGAATTATTTGAAGTCAGAATTAATCATGATTAATTTTCTAGGAATATCAATCGAATCAGAAGAAATTGTCGAATTTCTCAAGCAGCAAATGCTCTTAAAGGACGTCTGTCAAAAGATTGCGTATCAAAAAATCATTGAAAAAGCTGCTATAGAAAGGAATATAGCGATTGCAACAGAGGAAATTGAAACGGAAGCAGACAGCATTCGTTACGGAAAACGCCTGGAAAAAGCTGCTGATACTTTGGCTTGGTTAGAAGATCAGATGGTGACCACAGAAGAGTGGGAAGCCGGAATTAGAAACCATCTGCTGACTCAAAAATTAGCTGCTAACCTATTTGATAAAGAAGTAGAGTCATATTTTGCCCAGAATCGCCTGGATTTTGATCAGTTCATCCTCTATCAAATTGTTGTTCCTTATGAGCAACTAGCTCAGGAAATATATTATCAAATTGAAGAAGAGGAAATTAGTTTTTATGAAGCTGCTCACCTTTACGATATGGATGAAGGACGCAGGTATCGCTGTGGTTATGAGGGTAAGATTGGTCGCTGGAGCTTGCCACCCCGTTTAGCAGAAGCGATCGGTAATGCTAATATTGGTCATATTGTGGGACCAGTCGCCACAGAAGAAGAACAGAAGTATCATATATTGATGATTGAAGAATTTATTCCCGCCGAATTGACCCCAGAAAGGCATGAAAATATTGTTAATCGGCTTTTTCAAGAGTGGCTCACAGGCGAGTTTAACTCAGTGGTTCATAATAAGTAGTCATGCAAAATCGAGCATCTAGTTGAGACAGGTAACAGTTAGTTGTTAGTATAAGGTCTTGAATTTACTGAACTTAGATTAATAGGCAAAATGGCAACACGATTCTACTTGTCCTATTCTATTATGAGGATTGTGAGGATTAACCACTTTTTGAATTCAAAATTCCAAATTTTTAGGTAAAAAGCAGTTGAATAATTAAAAAATTAAAAGCCTTGGTGCGCAGAAAACTTTTTTCCTATTTGCAACCCAAACACTATTTGGTAACTACCGATGAAGACAGAAAAATTTTTAGAATCCAATGTTCAATCCCTAATTAATACAGCAGTTCAGAAACATCAGCTGGGTAAATTGGATGAAGCTGAATTCATATATAGACAGATCTTACAAATTCAACCTGATTGTGATGTAGGGAAAGTTGCTTCAGGGAACCAATATAATCTTATAGCAATTACCAATTTAGGCAACGCCCTACAGCAACAAGGTAAGTTAGAGGAAGCAGTAGAATCCTACCAGCAAGCCATTAATCTTAAACCAGATGCTGGGGTTTATAACAATTTGGGCATTATTTTTCAGCGACAGGGTAAGTTAGAAGAAGCCATAGAATCTTACCAACAAGCCATTAGCCTGAAACCAGAGTTAGCTGAAGCTTATCAAAATTTGGGCAATGCACTTCAGCAACAGAACAAGTTAGATGAAGCAATAGACTCTTATCAGCAAGCCATTAATCTTAAACCAGATCCGGGGGTTTATAACAATTTGGGCAATGTGCTCCGGCGACAGGGCAATTTAGATGAAGCAATAGACTCCTATCATCAAGCCATTCACCTCAAACCTGATTTACCTCAAGCTTATCACAACCTGGGCAATGCACTCCAAAGACAGAACAAGTTAGATGAAGCAATAGACTCCTATCAGCAAGCCATTCACCTCAAACCAGATCCGGGGGTTTATAACAATTTGGGCAATGCCCTCCAGCAACAGGGCAAGCTCGATGAAGCAGTAGAATCCTATCAGCAAGCTATTGCCCTAAAACCTAACTTGACTGAAGCTTATCAAAATTTGGGCAATGCCCTCCAGCAACAGGGCAAGCTCGATGAAGCAATAGACTCTTATCAGCAAGTCCTGCACCTTAAACCTGATGCCGTGATTTATAACAACTTAGGCAATGCATTCAAGGAACAAGGCAAATTAGATGAAGCAGTAGGATCCTATCAGCAAGCCTTACAGCTCAAACCTGGCTGGGCTCAGGCTCATTACAATTTGGGCAATGCATTCAAGGAACAAGGCAAATTAGATGAAGCAGTAGAATCCTATCAGCAAGCCCTACAGCTCAAGCCTGACTGGGCTCAAGCTCATTACAATTTGGGTAATGCACTTCAGCAACAAGGCAAATTAGAGGAAGCAGTAGAATCCTACCAGCAAGCCCTACAGATCAAACCTGATGCTGGGGTTTATAATAACTTGGGCAATGCACTCCAGGAACAAGGCAAATTAGATGAAGCAGTAGAATCCTATCAGCAAGCCCTTCGCCTGGAACCAGATGCTGTGGTTTATAATAACTTGGGCAATGCACTTAAGGAACAGTGTCAGTTAGAAGCAGCAGTAGAGTCTTATGAGCAAGCTATTCGTCTCCAACCTGACTTGGGTCATGCCAAATTTAGCATTTGTATGAGTCAACTTCCCATCATCTATTCAAGTTATGACGAAATCAGGTTAAGGCGAAATCAGTATCAGCAACAGCTACAAAAGTTAGCCCAGAGCTATCAAGAGGCAAATCAACAAGAGCGAGCCAAAGCTGCTGAAGCTGTTGGTTCATCACAGCCTTTTTATCTAGCCTATCAAGGCTTAAA
>JASJDB010000362.1 GCA_030065315.1 Xenococcaceae cyanobacterium MO_167.B52
TTTTGTAGCAGCGTTCTTTGAGGGCGGGGATATCTATCCAGAAAGTTGGGTCTGTGGGGTGGATTGGTAAGAGAGCATCGTATTCATCCCCTGCTGCTGTTCTGTACTTAGGTGCTTTCTGACCCTTCTTGTGACTCCAGGGTTGATCTGGTCGGAGTTGATATTGTCCGTTTGCACCCTTGATTAGAATGCCTCCTGACTTAGCTTGGTAGTGGAGATAATCACTGGCTTGTTTGATATCTAATGATTCACAACTGGCTTTGATCCAGTCTGGGTTTAATCCTCTTTGTTCACAGCACTGGTGATGGTGTTGAGGAGATAGAAGAGCGGTACTTTCTTTCCGTGAGGCTACTGTTGTAGTCATAGCTCTCCTCCTGCGATTACTTCTGTACCGTCGTCCTTGGGAAATGTTAAGTATTTTTGAGTTTTCTCTAGATTGGGAAGATTTAGTTTGGCTATAGCTTCAGAGACTAAGCTAGCTTCGACCCATTCTTGAATATCGGTTTTGTTAACTACTGAAGGAGAAACTTTAGTCATTGTTCTTCTCCTTTTGTGATGTTTTGGGGCAATGCAGGAATCTTTTTAGACATTGTCGAATCCTTTTGCAATGTAAATTGAAGTGATGTATTGAGGTTGTTGGTTGGATGCAGGATTGGATGAGTGCTGCTTGAAAAAGCAAAGTCTTTAACTTCCTGGCTATGACCAATTAGCTAAAAGCGCACTAGAATCTATGGCGAAGAACAGTTAATTCTCCACTTGTTTTTTTCAAGAAGCATTATTTAGCTTTCGCTTACCCTGACTAGATTTGGGCTATACCCAGACCAATAATCGCTATTCTCTGGATACATTGGTTTATCTCCAATTAATCCGTCAAACCATCCCACACTATATTTTTCAGTTGGCGGTTTAGTTTGGTTCGTTGATTTCCTAAGAAGATTTGAGGCTTCAGGGATTCGATTCCCTTGCCCTTTTTCGGTATAGTAATCTAACATTTAAGTACAACTCCTTATTTTTCAAGGGTTTCGGCGATCGCCTACCGTCCAAAGTACCGATCGCCTAAATACGACACTGATATATAATATCAATTTATTGCCATGTTCACACGGCAATAAACATCCAAATATACATTTATTAACAATTCGACTTTTTTTACTACGTCATGTACACAGGCTATAGTATAGATAAGTAGGGTATAAGATAAATGGGAGAGTATTAGTATATTTATTGTTATGGCTAATAAAAATCCAAGAATAGACCAAATAGAAGCTTATACTTTCAAAACCAACAGAAAAGAGTCTTGCACGGCTCAGTTAAATTTGAGAGTTCCACCATCTTTAATCGAAAGAATTAAAGAGAAAGATAACTGGCAAGAATTTGTCAGACAAACCCTTTTGGAAAAGCTAGAAGCAGAATCAGCTTAGGGATTTGCTTGATTAAAACAACAGCTTAACTTTCACTATCCATGAGGAAAATCCCATGACAATCATTACAAAACAATATATCCGTGATAAAAGCCTGGTTTAAAGCCAGGTTTTTTGATTGTTGGGTTTGGGAACGTTAGTATTATTAGGAGGATTGTATTGTATTAAAATTTTGCGCTGAGAGTAAAGGGCAAAGAGTGCAGAGTGCTATGTAATCTTGTGAGCGACACAAGCAACACGAAAACCTATATAGATGTCACGCTTATCGCGCCAACGTTCGTTGCGATACGCTGAACGGCAGCTATCAGGATTGATGTACCATGAACCACCACGTAATATTTTTGTTCTACTATCCTCCGATAACCAAGCACTGCCATCGATTGGCGCATCTTCATAATTTTGATGCCCATTATCTTCACACCATTCCCAGACCTCTGGAATCTATAAAGAGCCTATTCTCTAACAAGTTGATTTGTTATGCTCCTTTCTGCATTTGAAAGCAGAACCTACTCCTAAAATACCAATGACAAAGAGTCCAAGTAGAGAACTGGGTTCAGGTATAGTTTCATTAGCTGGCTCAGTTGCGTTGAAGTTATCAAACGCAAAACCACCACCAGTTCCTTTTTGAAGACCCGTAATTCTGATGAAGGAAATTGGCTCTATTTCATTGAATGAGAATAAGGTTTCTTTTCCATTGGCAGTTCCAGGATTCTCTCCTGAACCAGCAGAAATTAGGGTTTGTGAGCCGATTACTGTCTGAGAAGCATTCAAAGCCTCAATTAAGTAGATTTCATCGTTGTCTAAGTCCCACAACTGACCAGATGCACTATTGGGTAAGTCTCCACTATATTGGACAACGAAATAATTGTCTGTTCCAAATAGATCGAGGGTGCCATCTTCTGCATCAGTTCTTGGACTACGAATCAGCCAATTTCCCCCAATGCTTCCGTTAGAGAGGTCTGTATCTGCACTAGTGACGGGCTTTCCTATGGTGTAAGCAATTTGAGAAGTATTGAAGACATTCATGAAATCTGCGTTGGTTCGATCCTCGAAATGAGCTGTTCTTTCTAGCGTTGCCACATCTCCATCGGTGTCAAAACCGAAAAGTACAGTGGTTATCCCACCTGGAAAAACGATATCGTAGGAGCCTGTACCAACAATGTTACTAAGCACTTCGTTATCTATTGGAGTAAGGCTGCTAGGGGTAGTTTCAAAATTGATAATTTGGGCTTGAGTGGGAAACACACCTAATGAAGTGGTGAATAAAGCTATCAAAGAAAATTCACTAATACTTTTTATATAATACTTGATATTGTTTCTAAAATTTAACATTTGATTGACTATTGACGAGGTTGAGCAAGCCTAAAATAGTAGATGGATCTGCTAGGTTACTGTAGTTATCAATACCAATTTTTATGATCAGGGTTTGAGTGGATACCTTAAGAATGATACTCAACTGTTTTGTGACTGAAGCCTTTACCATTATTTGCCTTCCAATCTTTTATTTCAATTGAAAACTACCTCTTTGTATTCCTCCCCAAAACCTTCCGCAGATAATCCACCGAATATCCCCTCTGTACTGCCGATTCCCACTTCTCCCAAGCTCCTCCAAGATTTCCCCACTGTTCAGAATCTCTGATTTCTGACTTTGTATTTTCTTGTAAGGAAGGAGCGGCAAATTAAACTACCAGCCGTCAGGAGTTATTTCTTGAGCCTAATAGTTTAATTGACTGGTTTTAAGGCTGGTAGTTTAATAAAGCGCAAGTCCCTAATGAATAAAAGAAACTCGTCAGAATCTTGGTTCATATGAACTTAAAAAGTTGAGTTTCTTAGGAGTGAACTAAGGTTGAATAATAAAATTACCGTTGTTTTTTAATTGATTGATATCAGTATTGAGAAAAACAGCCAAGTCTGTAGTACTAAAACTAATAGTTGCATCATCTCCATTTTGAGTAAAGTTGAGATCTGCTGTGGAAGTAGCACCGATTCCTACAATAAAGATTTCATCGATATTTAGCTCCAAGTCTTCGATAATTTGAGGCGCGTTTGGCAATTCAGCACCCGCAATCCAAAATTGATCAGCATCCACACCACCACGGATCTGATTGTTTCCTCCTGTTTGAGCAAAAAAACGATCCTTTCCTTCTCCACCATCTAACATATCTCCTGTTCCTAGAATGAGACTGTCATCACCAGTACCACCAAAAATGTTATTACCTCCGTTACTGTTGACAGCATTAATTGTGTCATTGCCAGCACCAGCAAGAACTAACTGCCCACTACCGTTAACTACCAAATTGTCATCGTTGATCGTCCCCACAATCGGGTCTCCAGGAGTATCAGGTTCTTCAACCGCAGTAACAGTAATTCTAGCTATGGGATAATTAGGAACAGTAAAATCTGCATTAGCAGCAACTAGATTACCGTTAAATTCAAAATCTAACGCTCCTCCTGTAGTAGGAGCAAGAAAGCCTGGATGCTCTTGGATAGTGCCATTTTCATCAACACCATTACCAAATGCTTCCCAGGTATAAAGGAGACTCTCTGGCGACTCATCATTTTCTTCAGTTCCAGCATCCCAAGTTTCTTCTCCTGTAACAATAAAATCTGCTCCAATAAAATCTCCCGACTCATTAAAAATTTCAATGGCTTGAGGATTATCATTCCCAATAAAACCATCATTGGTGGGGAAAAGCATGGATGCATAACTAAAGTAGCGATTTTCTTCTGGTGTACCATTGAGATTGACAGTAAAGCTTTCTGTTTCTCCTGATGCTTGGATGAAAAAGAAAGGATTAGTAATACTATCTAATACTTCTTGAGGAAAAGCACTTGGATCATCTAGTAAATCAAACAATGCCGGATTAGTTCTGATACTAGTTACCACCATACCTTGAGTTCCCCCGTTGTTACCCGCATCACTTAAGAGAAATTCTCCTGCTAAAGTTCCTGGTGGCGGTGGTAAAGTAGATAAATCTAATCCTAAGGCGATCGCATCTTGAACGGATTGAGGTAACTGGTTAATATCCAAACCAGCAGCTACGGTTTCTTCTAATATCCCTGGTAATATTAATTCTTCTAGCCCAATTAATCCATCTTCAGCCAAAATTTCTAAAGCTTCTGAGGTGGCTTCCCCTTGATTGAAAACATCAAAACTACCATCATGTAATCCAAACCAAACAGCAGCAAATCCAATACCATTTTCTGGTGCTAGATTTTCGATGGTGATTTTTAATTTAGTTACTTCTGAAGGGGGTTCGGGATCGGGAGTTTCATTAATCGAATCAATCCACTCTCCTAATACTGTACTTAGTTCTTCTGGAACATCTTCTTGCAAAAAGTGAAAAGCTGGATCTGTTTCACTCCCTACTGTTCGTACTTCTAGATCAGGAATGGCAGTAGCTAGGGATTGCACTAACTCTGGGGAAGTAAAACCAGGATTTCCAGCAATCACCAACTTATCAGCATCTGTGGTAGCAAGATAGTTGGCAAATTCTACAAATTTGTCAATACTCGGTACTGCCTCAGGGGGGTTTCCTTGAGGACCATCAGGATCTAAAATTGGGTAGCCTGTAGGATCTAAAAAGGGTAGCTGTCGTGGAGAAATTGCTAATTGCTCTCTAGCTGCTCGCTCTAAAAATGGTTGTCGATAAATTTCCTGTTCCTGCTCAGTCAAGGGATTAGCAATACCACCAAATGCCGGATCGAAAAGCCAGCCTTCAATTAATAAATTGTGTTCGATAATATTAGTTTCACTCAGAACTGGATCGGACCAAAAAGCCTCGACAAAAGGAGGAGGAAATGCGGAAATAACACTAGCATCAGGAAAGGGAACAACAAAACTTTCCATGAAAGCTAGAGCTTTAATATTTTCAGGATGATCTACAGCATAGGTTAATTGAATTGGACCACCCCAATCATGACCGATAAAAGTAATATCTTCTAAACCTAAGGTGTTGATAAATTCAGTAAATAAGGCACCATGATCTTCAATAAAATCCAGTGGTTCTTCTGTTTGATCGGAAAGTCCAAAATTAATTAAATCTGGAACAATGACTCGCCCTCTTTCTGCTAATTCAGGAATAATGTTGCGCCACAGAAAAGAAGAAGTAGGCTGACCATGAAGTAAAACTATTGGGTCAGCTTCACTATTACCTACGTCTAGATAGTGCATATCTAGACCGTTATGCAGTTCTACAAAATTGGAAAGATAAGGGAACCCTTCATAGGCTATTTTCGGAGCATTGGGGTCTATTTCATCAGGGAGAATATTCTTCACAACGGCAATAGGATTCCTCTCACTGTTCAGAATTAAAGTACCTGTACCAACCGAATCACTTTCAAAAATCAAAGAATCGAGAGTGAGTCCATCGGGGGGACGCAAAATATCAACCCCTAACTCAAAGTCCTTGATTATGTCCTTACCACGGTTTGACTGAAGGACAAAAACATCTCTGCCTTCACCACCATATAAAATATCGTTCTTACTTCCACCAATTAAGGTATCGTCCCCTGCTCCACCTTTTAGAGTATCTTTGCCTGAATTACCTCTAAGTTTGTCGTTACCTTCTCCTCCCAGCAACAAATCCTGACCGTGGAACCCTATTAAAAGATCGTTGCCTCTAAAACCGCAGAGATAATCATCACCTCTACCACCACTAAGAGTATCCCTACCAGCATCACCAAAGAGATAATCATCACCTCTATTGCCTCTAAGAACATCTTTTCCTGACCCTCCCTTTAGGGTGTCATCACCTTTGCCACCTATTAAAGTATCTTCTCTTGCTTTACCAATTAAGGTATCGTCACCTCTAAAACCTCTAATCAAGTTAGGGCTATTATCCCCCACTAAGCGATCGTCGTTAGGTGTTCCATTAATAATTTTAGGTTGAGTAGGGATTGGCTTTTCTTCCAAAGAAATAATTGTTTGAGGAGGTACAAAAAATCCTGGTTCTGCTTGTATCGTAGTTACAGTAAAATTTGGTGACTCTTTGCCACCAGAATTGAGAAAATCTTCGGCAATCTTGCCCCAAAAAACCAATTCAATTGTCTTATTCTCTTTGGGAACTTTAATCCCCAAAGTAATGAAAGGTCTTAATCTACGAGAATTAGAGCCACTTCTTACATTGTCTTGAATAAAATCGAGGCTGGAAGAAGTTATGGCAATATCATTTTTGCTAAACTCAACACCTTGGAAAATAAGCAGATCACCAAGACTAAAATCGGTAATAGTATCTTTGTCAAACTCTTCAATGCTTCCGCGAAAAATATCATTCCCCTCGGAACCAGTAAGAGTATCAGAGTCTAAACCACCATTAATAGCATCGTCTCCTTCTCCCCCAATAACAAGATCTTCTCCCAAACCACCATTTAATAAATCGTTTCCTCCCAAGCCCCAAATCAGATCGTTTCCCGCCAAGCCATTAATAAAATCATTGCCTGGTGAACCACGGAGAATATCATTTTTGGGAGTTCCATCTATAGGGATAATAGGAAAAGGATCGTCTGTAACAATATCGGTAGATTGCCTGTCTCCTAGTGAGTTATTGAGACTATTTGCTTCTACTAGATGTTCCATGTTATTTCTCCTAACTAAATTGAAATTAATTTTTGTAGCCCAAAGATAGTAATTTAATATTTTTGAATCGATAAGTTGTTTGGGTTAGCAGCTATTAGCTAGTTTTTTATGCAAGCTCTTTAATTTGCTAGTATCAAAATTACTTACACTTAAA
>JASJDB010000010.1 GCA_030065315.1 Xenococcaceae cyanobacterium MO_167.B52
TATGAATTAGCCTTCTAAATTAGATTTAGAAACTTAAATTTATTCATTTATTTCAGTAATTAATTAATCACTGAAATAATTTTTGCTGTCAATTTTATTATCTGGCGATCGCTAAGTAATATTTAAGAGAAAAAAGCTGCCAGTTCTTACTATTTTAATAGACAAAAATTGGAATAAAAAAACAACCTCTAATCATACCACAAATATTTTTGCAAGAGTTCTAGTATCTAAAAGAAAATTGGCTTTTTCGACAGGCAAAAATTACACAAAAGCTGCATGAATTATTTAGCGATCGCATAGGGCAGAATCAACACCCTAGCCTCAGAGTTAGACGAAGATCCTTTTTTAATCTTTGAATTACGAGGTTTAACTCAAGAAGAATTACATCAAGAATTAGCTAAAACGGCGTTTAGTCAAGCTTTAATTACTGGTTTAAAGGCACAGAACTTAGAACCTTCTCCGATTAAATCTTATTACACCAGACCTCAAACACATCCATTCAATTCATCCACTTCTCTCAAAGAATTTTGGCAGGGAAAAACCATAACTTTACCCGAAGAAACCGAAACTAGAGAAACTAATATTTCAGGGATTTTAGTCAAAAAAGCGGGAGATTTTCCTGCCTTTTGGCATCAAAATACTTCTTTTATTGCCACTATGGAAGAACTTTATCACAGAGTAAAAACTAAAAATCGTGATGTTTTTTAGCTTAATGTTTTGAGTCAATATAGCCTAGTTAAAGGATTCCCTAAGGTAGCAAGGATCAAATGTTGGAGCTAGTTGGAGTTTCTGTGCAATCTTTCTCTAAGGGTATCATCATCTAGTAAAGGAGTATTTTTTAACTTTTCTCGAAGAGAAGGTAAAGGTTGTGATTTTTCAGGCTGCGCTCTAGAAGGTTGTTTGGGATGTCTATAACGTTTTCTTTCAATTCTAGGACGCTGTCTTTGTACTCTGCGTTTTCTTTCTGATTCTGCGATCGCATTTATTTTCTGATTAGCTCGTTCTAAAATTGGTTGAGCTTGTTGTTGCCAAAAAACAAAATCAGTAGGGATTTTTTCAACTTCTTGTTTAGCAGCAGACCATTGACCTTTATTTAAGAAATTTTGGGCATTATCAATAATAGTTTTATGCTTCACTTCCTCTTGTTCCCATTGAGATATTAACCCAGGAATTGTTGCTTTTAAATTACTATCTTCGGGGATAATTGTAGTAGTTTTTACTGCTTCTTCAAGATTGCCTTGCTGATAAAGTTTAGTAGCGTAGTCTAAAATTTTTCTTGACCAAATATTAATACTATCTTGTATTTCTTGATAGTTGGGTACGGTATTAGGTATAGTCTTGGCTATGGCTATCGCACCACTGAAACTACTCAAATCTGCTTTGTTGTGTGCCACTATCAATCCACATTTACCGATCCATTCTTGAATTGCCAAATTATCTTGATAAGGTGTATTAGCAGCTAATTCATAACAATGTTGATAATTTTCTTGCTGATATTGCAGTGTCAATTCATCTAGTAGGAAGCTAATTTTCTGAGGTTCATTATCAGAATTAATAGTAGATGTTAAATTTTTTTGCGATATCTTGCTAGGTTGACCTAATAAAAAAAACATAGCTAGATATCCTATAGTACCTGCCATTGCTATTACCAAAGTCATAACTGCGGTTAGCAAAACAACAGAAATCTTTTGATTATTATTATTAGTAGTAATAACTTGGTTAGAATAATGATTGTTTCGGCTAAGTATTGCTTGAGGATATTCTTGCTTGACTTCTAGCCTAGTTTCAGATTGATAGCTAGTTGTTTCTGGCTGCTTTTCCAGCTTTTCATCTCCAACAAAATCTGGGTTTAAAGATATTTTTTCTGAAACAATAGCAGCTAAAGCATTTGATAATAATCCTATATCTGAAAATCGATTCTCAGGAGATTTTGCCAAACACTGCATCACGATATTTGCTAACTCATCTGGTAAATTTTTACATCCTGATTGTTCTTTTAAAGGTTTAGGAGTAACTTGAATATGGCAAGCCATCCAATCAGCTTCAGAGTTGCTACAGTTATCATCTAGATCATAGAGATTTTTACCAGAAATAGCTTCATATAAAATTACACCTAAACTATAAATATCAGTTCTCTGATCAATATTGGGTAGTCCTCGACATTGTTCAGGAGAAGCATAACGATAGGTTCCAACAAAAGAACCTTCTTGAGTTAATTGAGTCTGAGTTATATGATCGGAACTAATGTTTTTAGCTATCCCAAAATCCAGAATTTTAATAATTGCTCCTAAAGCACCACCATGAACTAAAAAAATGTTATCGGGTTTTAAATCTCGATGTACAATCCCTTTTTGATGAGCTTCTTTGAGTCCAGCACAAATTTGAGAAACAATTTTTAAAAGGGAGTTTAGAGGTACTATTTTATTTTTTGTCAATAAGTTTTGTAAAGTTTGACCAGATAGATATTCCATTACATAAAATGGCGAACCATAAAAAGGAGCTTGCTCAGGAGTAATACCAAAGTCAAAAATTTGAATAATATTAGGGTGTTTGAGGCGGGAAATAGCTTTAACTTCTCCCATAAATCTTTTAATTAAATGTTGATCATTAATAAAATGTTTACTATTGCCGTCAGCATAATTAATCATTAATTTAACTGCTACTATACGGTCTTCAAATTTAGTATCAAAAGCTTGGTAAACTTTACTCATGCCTCCTTGCCCTACTAGGGTTCGTAAGAGATAGCGATTATTATCGCCAATGGTTCTTCCTTGAAAAGGGTCTTGGCTGGATAAAGAAGGATTAGAGGGAGTCTTAGAACTAAGCTCAATTATTGTTTTGGGATCTTCAGCAATATTGAAACTTGACGAAGTCTCGCTTCGCTCCATCATTTCATGGTGGATTACTTTTGACTGTGGGGGATGCTCTGACTCATTTAGGATTTTTTCTGATTGAGTGTGGGATAAATATGAAGGATGGTCATAAGTCATGATTATTGGATATTTCCTTCTGAAAATATAATTTCATTATTTATACTTTTATATAGGTAGAATTTCTTGCATGATGCAAGATATTTATCCCATATCACTCATCATATCGGAGCTACCAAATTAATTTAACTAAGGCAGAAAAATGTATTATTAATCTGAATAAATGTTACTTTTCTAGACAATATTTATATTTTTGATGACAAAAGAACATCAAAATTTCAGAGCAAAATCTAAATAAGTGATTACAATTTCAGTAACGAGTTTTGTTGGGAGTTTATGACCCTCGCACCTATTTGGGGTTCTCTAATCATTTTTCTATTTTGTCCTCTCTTGGGTGGACTACCCCTAATCGACTGGCTGACCTACGGTTTCACAGGTCGTCAACTAAGAAAACTAGGAACTGGTAATATTTCCGTATCCGCAGCTTTTGCTCATGGCGGTAAGTTTGTGGGAGTATTAGCTGTACTTTCAGAAGCTGGTAAAGGAATTGCTGCGGTATTACTCACTAGAATGTTTTTTCCCAGTGGCTCATTTTGGGAATTGTTAGCATTAATTGCTCTGGTTATGGGTCGTTATTGGATGGGAAAAGGGGCAGGAACTACTAATGTAGTTTGGGGTATTGTTGTCCATGATGCGATCGCAGCAGGTCTGGTTTTTTTAATCGGAGGAATCAGTTTTACGATCAATCGCGATCGCAAAACAGGTAAGCTGGGAGTATTATTGTTATTAGCAATAATTATTGGACTGCGCCACTCTACAGAGCCAGAATATTTTATAATCGCTACTGCCCTTAGTGGTTTGGTCGCTTGGATTTATCAACAAATCCCAGACGACCTGGACTTATCAGAAAATTCAGTATCTCAGGAGTCACGGGGAATGTTTCGTTTTTTTCGGGGGGATAAAAACCTACTTCCTCTAGACAAAAAATTAGATAAAAAGAAAATCGGTAATAAAGCTGGAAACCTTTCTTTGGTCAAACGGCTTGGTTACAATGTGCCTCAAGGTTGGATCTTGCTCCCAGGAGAAGACCCAAAAACTATAGTTGAGTTTTTGTACCCATCTCCAGAAAATCCTTTAGTAGTGCGCTCCTCTGCTTCTGGAGAAGATTCTAACTTGGCTTCTGCTGCTGGACAATATTTGAGCTTATTGAATATTACCAGTCGTCCTGCCCTACAAACGGCAATTCTCGACTGTCAAGCTTCCTATATCGAAAAAAACGCTCTGGAATACCGTAAAACTCGCAAGCAAGATGAAGGAGCGATGGCAGTACTGATTCAAAAACAAATTATGGGGCTGTATAGTGGAGTAGCTTTTAGTCGTGATCCCATTGATCGATTTAAAGATACAGTTGCCATCGAAGCTTCACCAGGACAAGCAACAGAAGTAGTATCAGGAAAAATCAACCCCTACAGTTATCAAGTAGTTATTGCTAATAACTTAAAATTGACAGACACCAACCCAATTAAAGTTATCCCTGATGCTTCCGTACCTCCTGACGCTATCCCTGAAGACATTTTGCGGTCAGTAGCAGTTTTAGCAAGGGAGATGGAAGAATTATTTCAAGGTGTTCCCCAAGATATTGAATGGACTCACGATGGGGACAAACTCTGGTTATTACAAGTTCGACCAATTACCACCCTCCAACCCATTTGGACTCGCAAAATTGCAGCGGAAGTAATACCAGGTCAGATTCAGCCTTTAACTTGGTCAATTAACCAACCTCTAACCTGTGGGGTTTGGGGAGAGTTATTCACTGTAGTATTAGGAAAAAAAGTTCAAGATTTAGACTTTAATCAAACAGCAAATTTGCACTATGGCAGAGCCTATTTCAACGCTACCTTACTAGGAGAGATTTTTCTCAGGATGGGATTACCAGCTGAAAGTCTAGAATTTCTCACCAGAGGAGAAAAGTTTTCTACCCCTCCTGTCACTTCTACCCTAAAAAATTTACCTGGATTATGGAAACTTCTGCAACGAGAATTAAATCTAGCCAAAGACTTTGAACGAGATTCCCAGAAGCTATTTCAACCTTTACTAGAAGAAATTACCGCAACTCCTGCTACTGAACTATCTCCATCAGAGATTATTATCAGAATTCAAAACATCCTCAATGTCTTAGAAAAAGCAACTTACTACAGTATTCTTTCCCCTCTGAGTTTGTCACTGCGTCAAGCCATTCTCAAAGTTCCTGACACAGAACTGGATAGTAGTAATTTACCAGAAATTGCTGCAATGCGATCTCTTGCCAATTTGGCTTCAGATGCTCGTAATCTTTTAGATACAGTAAATATTAGCTTCAACTCTTCCGCTTCCCTATTTGCTTACATTGCAGAGCATCCAGACGGACAATCCATTCTGAAGCGATTTGACGAATTATTAATCTCCTACGGTTATTTGAGTGAAGTAGCAACCAATATTGCCATTCCTCGCTGGCGCGGTAATTCTAGCTTGGTTCGAGAAATGTTTACCCGCTTTTTCTTCGACTCAGAGGCTAGAAAACTGGCCAAGTCTAAGAAAACTCCATCCATTGGTAGTTGGAAACAACAAACAATTCAAAAACGGTTAAATCTTAAAGGAAAAATCAGTGTAATTTATAATAAACTACTAGCAAATTTACGTTGGAGTTTTCTGGCATTAGGAACATATTGGCTCAATTTGGGAATAATCTCAGAAGTAGAAGCAATATTTTGGCTCAAATTTTCCGAAATTCAGGAGTTTGTCTCTCAAGATAATAACCTTGATCATGAAGCAATCAACGAACTTATCCTATCTAGAAAGCATCAATGGCAATACGAATCACAAATAACCCTGATTCCTTATCTCATGTATGGGGAGCCTCAACCTTTAACTATGTCTAGTTTTAAGTCTTCTTACCTCACCAGTAGTCAGATCCTCAGAGGAATTGGTACTAGCAAAGGAATTATTGCCGGAAAAATCCAGATTTTAGAAGATTTTAACCAAACAGTTGATATAGATCGACAAACTATTCTGGTTGTACCTTACACTGATGCAGGATGGTCTCCTTTGCTGGCTCGTGCTGGTGGTTTAATTTCAGAAGTTGGCGGTCGTCTTTCTCATGGAGCCATAATTGCGCGTGAATACGGTATCCCAGCAGTTATGGATATTCCCTATGCTACCCAAATCTTGCAAAATGGCAACCGAGTCAGAATTGATGGTCAAGCTGGAATTGTAGAGATTTTAGATTAAATTTATGGTTTCTCTCATTCTTGCTGTATTAATAGTTATTTTGGGTTCAGCGATTTGTTCTGGTGCAGAGACTGCTATTTTATCAGTTTCTCCTATTAGAGTTCGTCAACTTGCCCAAGCTAAGAGTCCTTCATCTCTTGCACTGTTGGGAATTCGTACCAAAATTAATCGACCCATTGCAACTATTGTCATCTTAAACAACATATTTAATATTGTTGGTAGCATCGTAGTTGGTAGTATAGCAGCCAAAGCATTAGGTGAAGCTTGGTTGGGAGTGTTTTCGGGATTTTTAACTTTCTTAGTAATTATCTTTGGGGAAATTTTCCCTAAGACTTTATGCGAACGTTATGCAGAACCAATTTCTTTGGCTATTGCGATTCCCATCAGATTTTTGACTCTACTCCTGACCCCTTTGGTATTATTAGTAGAATTTGTTACTTCTCCTGTCACCAAGGGTAGAGTTCCTACTACAACCAATGAAGCGGAAATTAAATTTTTAACTAACATTGGTTATCAAGAAGGAGTGATCGAAGATGATGAAGCAGAGATGATTCAAAGAGTCTTTCAACTAAATGATATTACTGCTTCTGACCTAATGTCTCCCAGGGTAATTATTACTTATCTCAAAGGAAATTCCACTTTGGCTGAGTGCCAAGAAGAAATTATTAGTTCTCAACATTCCCGAATTATTGTTATAGGTGATTTAGTTGATAATGTGATTGGTTTGGTTTTAAAAGAGCATCTTTTGACTGCAATAATCAAAGGCTGCCAGGATCAACAAGTATCGGAATTAGTCAGAGATGTACGCTTTGTTCCTGCTACGATTAGAGCGGATAAACTCCTAAAAGTTTTTCAAGAAACCAGAGAACATTTAGCTGTAGTTTTAGATGAATATGGCGGAGTTGCAGGAGTGGTAACTCTGGAAGATGTATTGGAAGTAGTAACAGGTGAAATCGTTGATGAAACAGATCGTAATGTAGATTTACAAGAAATAGCTCGCAAAAAACGCCAGCGACTTCTAAAATCGCGAGGAATTACGAATAATGAACTTAATTAGGTATTAGGTTTTAGGTGTTAGAGATCATTTACTTTTTTTAGGTTGAACTACTTATGAAGGAATTTTGGGATCAGATACTTCAATTTTGTCAAGAAACAAGTCAGTTTATCGGCGATCGCTTGATCATAGATTCAGGTAAAATACAAGCAGAACAAAAAACCGATGGTAGTCTGGTAACCAAAGCTGATCAATGGTCGGATCAAGCAATTAGAGAAGCTATAACCAAGAATTTTCCTAATCATGGTGTATTAACAGAAGAAACTACCCATATTTTCCCAGATCAGGACTGGTGTTGGATTGTTGATCCCATTGATGGCACTACCAACTTTACTCGCGGTGTTCCCATCTGGGCAATATCTTTGGGGTTACTGTATAAAGGTACTCCTGTATTTGGTTTTGTCTATCTCCCTTATTTAAAACAAGCTTTTCATGGTTTCTGGTATGGTAACTCTGGTTTAACTGGATACACGGGAGCCTATTTAAACAATCAACCTATTGCTACTACTCAAGACTCTCCTAGTAAGAGTCATTTGTTTAATCTCTGCGCTCGTAGTACCCAAATATTAAAAAATCCCTTTCCTTGTAAAGTCAGAATGATTGGAGTTGCTAGTTATAACTTATTACTAGTAGCTGCGGGTGCTGCTATAGGAGGAGTAGAAGCTACCCCCAAAATCTGGGATATTGCAGCAGTATGGGTAATTGTACAAGCGGCAGGAGGAACTTTTGTCAGTCTCAATTCTCCTTCTATATTTCCCCTTGAGGTAGGAAAAAACTATGGTAGTTGCTCTTTTCCTTGTTTAGTAGTAGCTCGTCCTGAATTAGTATCCCAATTTAGACCTTTAGTAGAATCTATCGCTCAAATTAAAGGTTATATAGATGCTTCAAGTTGAGTCTTGAGCTAAAATAAACTCATAACGACTGTGGTTTATTTTTGTAATCTTGCATGGCACACAATGAAAATTCAAGAAATACCCCTCAACAAAATTTATCGCCCTTTACCAAAACAAACAGATCAGGCTAAAGTTCAACAATTAGCTCAGTCTATTGCTCAAGAAGGTTTACACGAGCCGATTGATGTATTAGAAGTAGAAGGACAGTATTACGGTTTTTCTGGTTGTCATCGCTATGAAGCCCACCAGCTTTTGAGAAAAGAAACCATCAAATGTAAAGTACGTCGCGCTCCTCGTTCCGTGTTGAAGGCTCACCTTGCCTAATCAATTTAATTTTTCGTAAGCTAATAAGTAATTAAAATATCTTATAACATTAGATGAAAAATTAATAATACTATTCTCATATTTTAACGGAGGGCGGGGGATATTCCTTCGCTCATTGGTAGATATACCCAGTCTATCTGACTGCATTGTTAGCATTTGTTAGCAAAATTATATCGGGACTACCGAACTGGCTGACTCCTTCCTTATTCTTTCTGTACAAATGGTACAATTCGATTAGCATTTAGAGGAGTAAAATGCTTCACGGACTTGCATTCTCTGCCAAGCGCATTGCTAAATCCATCCCGCTCCTGAGCCTGATCTTTACATTAGCTCTGTCAACTCCGAGCTGGGCAGAAACCGTTATGGAAAAAGTAGCACGAACGGGAGTACTGACGGCTGGAACGAGAAAAGATGCAATTCCTTTCGCATACTTAAACGAAAATGAGGACTGGCGAGGCTATTCTATTGACATGCTCGTACTCATCAAAGACCAGCTAGAAAAAGAGCTGGGTAAAGAGATTGTACTGGAATTGGCGGAAGTTACGCCTGAAAATCGCATTCCTATGGTGGTAGAAAGAAAGCTCGATATCGTCTGCGGTTCTACCAGTTTCACTTGGGAGCGAGAGCGATTTGTTGACTTTTCCCTCAGCTACGCTGTTACTGGTACCCAATTATTAGTAAAGCAAGGTAGTGGTCTCGGTTCACCTGAGTCTCTGAGTAGCAAGCGAATTGGCGTGCTCCCAAAAACCATCAATGAACAAGTAATTAGGCTTGTCCAGTCCCAAGCTACTTTGGTATCGGTCAAGAATAGTGCGGAAGGTCTTACTGCCTTGAAGCTTGGAAAAATAGATGCTTTCGCTTGGGACGGGATCCTGTTGGAGGGGCTGAGAAAAACAGCACCTAACCTAGATGCCTATAAAGTTGTACCGAAAAAACCCTATACCAGAGAGGGTATTGCTTGTATGGTTCCCGAGGAAAACTCTCAATTTCTAGATGTAGTGAACTACAGTTTGGTTAAATTCATGCAAGGTTTTGTAGAGGGTAAAAGTAAGTCTGTCGATATTTTTGAGGAATGGTTTGGTGCTAAAGGGGTGATTCCAATTGAGCGAGGGCTGGTTATTGAGTTCTTCCAAGACATCATAGATTCCAGGGCGCAAATACCGATTCCCAAGAATGAATGAAAAACTTCATTCTGTAATCATGGGGCAGCAGTCAGAGGAGGATAATGAGATAGAGGAAGAAAATCAATTTTAGTAGTAAGTTTTTGTCTAACTGTTAGCTGGATTTGATAGCAGTAGATAAGTAAGAGGTTATGACCCAGCCCTTCACTCTCTCACCTTGTTCTAATTTAATCCCAAGGAATTTTCAAAAATCTCCAAAACAACATCAGCTATAATCTTTTCGTAATATCGGCAAGCCATTGTCTCGGCAGAGCGAAAAGTCCCATTTTCCCAATATTTGTTACTGCCTGCCCCTCCTCCACAGAGAGCAAAATACTGACAACTATTCTGGCAGAGTTCAACTCCCGCATTAATATCTTGGTAAATGCGCTGAAACTTATCTGTGTGACAGACAGACTCAAAGGTATGGTGCAAAATGTTACCCAGAATAAAATCGCCATATAGAGATGTTTTGACTCCCAATAACTCTGGATCAAAGGTAGAAAAATTACCTTGGCTGTCTATATTGATGATGACAAAAGGTGTTAGTAACCCTCTTCTTTTTACTCTTTCTTCTCTATAGATCAAGCTGCAAAGTCGTTCAAACTCTCGCAGCTTAAAAACTCCTTGTGACTGGGCAGTTAACTCCCAAAATCTCTGAATAAAGAGACGATAACGTTCTAGTGTGCCTGATTCTGCCAGAGATGATAACTGATTTACTCCTTCTAACTCTTCAATGTTAAATCCGACATTAGTGATGCCGTTTTCCATAAAAAAGTTGAAAATTTCATCAGGATAATCTAGAGATTCCTGGCTAATCACTGCAATGACGTGAACGTCAATGTTATTTTTTTTTAAATGTTCTATTCCCCTCATGGTGCTATCATGAGTGCCAAGTCCCTTGCGGGTTTTGCGATGAGCGTCATGAATAAAAGCTGGACCATCTAAACTGATCCCAATGTCAATTTGGTATTTTTTAAATAAATCGCACCAAGCTTGGTTGATTAAGGTTCCATTGGTTTGAATAGACTGCCTGACTTGATAGTTTTTAGTATTAAACTTACGGTCTAATTCGTTGATTTTTGAGAGTGCCGAATCGTAAAAGGAAATCGGAACCGCTAGAGGTTCTCCCGCGTGCCAACATACAGTAAAGTCCTTTTGATAAAAAGGACTGATAAAAATACTTTTAAAAATCGGTTCAATCAGATCTAGAGATAATCTTTTATTCAATTGACGGTTTGGTAAATAACAATAATCGCAGTCAAGATTGCAGAAGGAAGTGGCTTGAATGACAACCAAATCTATCGGACCAAAAGTCTCTAACTCGGAAAAGCTCAACTTTTTTTGAACCATTTGCTGCTTTAGTGTTTAAAAATTAAGTATTCGGATTTTGTGCTAGTGGATTATTTCAATGGCAGGTCAAGACTAACCAATAGTAAGATCTATAGTTAATTGGCACTATCACCAGTTACGGAAGTTAAAGAAGCCTCCACCGTCTCGCCATCCGTTACGCCAATTGCCCCATCTGCCACCGTTACGAAAGCCCCCACCACCGTTACGCCAATTGCCCCATCTGCCACCGTTACGAAAGCCCCCACCACCGTTACGGAAGACATTACGGAAACTTTGTGCTAGCTCTATAGCATTTTCAGTTTTGGATAGTGAGGAGGATGAAGATGTTATTTTTTCAGATGAGTCCCAAAGTTCTTTTTCTCGTTCTTTTAGGATTTTTGCGATCGCTGTCATCCGCTCCTCAATCTTTGGCTTTGCTGTCTTGCCTTTAGAGCGATTAGCTTTGGCTTCGGCAACTGGTGGATTCATAACAGATAGTGCCAGCAAAAAACCGACTAAGCTAGTCATTCTAGTAACTTTCAAGCCTATTCTCCTAACTATTATTAATTAAGTATTATCTTACAGTAATCGGCGCAGTTGAAAGCTCACTAGGTTTCCCCGTGGAACGGGGCTTATTGAACGAAAATAGCGCAAAATCTCAAGAACCGAGAGCAGTACTGACATTCCTCCTGTAACTAAAGCCAGAAAGCCAGGATTTCGTGCATTTAATTTATATAGATTTTTTTAATGAGTTTTTTCGACATTATCAAAGTTGGTTTAAACTATATTACATTATACTGTTAATTAATCATTAAATGCGATCGCTAATTCTGATTACTCACGTTGCTCAACGTGAGTAAGGACTAGGGAAGAGAACAATAATTCCGCTTAGGTATTTAAGGAGTGATTTTCTATTATCTAAAAATCAATTCATTGATACTTGGGATAAGTTTTTAGAATCTTCTGGCAATGAAGAACTCTTAATTATCTCTGGAGTTGATTCTTCTATCAAATTAGGATTGAGACAATAGCCCACATTGCGTACCGTTTGAATCAAATTGGGTTGTCGGGGATTAGATTCAATTTTTTTCCTCAAAGAAAGCACATGAGTGTCTATAGTACGAGGATTATCAATCGCATCGGGCCAAGCTCGGCGCAGGAGTTCTGAACGGCTCAAAGCTGTTCCCTCTGCTTGTGCCAACACATATAGTAAACTGAACTCTTGAGGAGTGAGTTCGATAAACTCACCTCTAACTTGAATACGACGTTGAACTAAGTCAATTTTTAAGTCATGATAGTCTAAATACAAAGGGGCGCAGTTGGCTCGCATTCTTCTGATTAAAGCCTCTACTCTTGCCAAAAATTCTTGCATTCCAAAAGGTTTGGTTAGATAGTCATCTGCCCCTGCTTTTAACCCTGCAACAATATCCCCTTCCGTATTGCGTGCTGATAACATTAGGATTAAAGGGGTTTTTTGCTCGTGCAACCATCGACAAAGTTCCAAACCATCTCCATCGGGAAGGTCAGAATCTAAAATCACTAGAATGGGCTGATACTGGTAAAACAGATTGCGACCTTGCTGTATTCCCGCAGACTGCTTGACAGTGTAGCCAGCCTGTTGCAAATGCCAACCCAGTAAAGAACGTAAATGAGGATTCCCCTCGACTATTGAAACAAGTATCGAACCCACTTGACCTCATGGTTTATTTATATCTGCCATCCTATAGGTTTAAAGGCTAACAGAGCCATTATTGATCTTTTGTAACAGTCGTTACTAAGATCAATAAAAAGTATGACAAATCCGAAAATCATAATAGTTAAAGTTGGGGGAAACAGAAAATGCTTCAAAACACTGAATCAATTCGTTATTACCAAAAACTTACCGACTCTATGGTCGATCTTTGGCGTAGAGGTTATAAATTTGAAGAAATAAGAATGTACCTAGATGGATACTTATCTTGTTTGAAACAAACTAACACCATGGAAGCTTATTTAGTTCATGGTTTAGAAGAAGAAGTAATGGGGTTTCTAAGAGACCCTTCTAATTTTGAATTATCTATTTCTCAACCAGAAACAGACTATTATTAATCCCAAGTCGCAGTGCGATGGGTTTAAAATAGAAAAATGTAAACATTTGTAATAGGCAGTACCTTCCGTTAAGGAGTATTAAATAAAAATTGTTTGTTCTCAACGGGTATGAATATTTTTTGGGATTTCTGTTAATTTGCAGTGCTGTCCCAGCTCTCGCGCTCACCGCTTCCAAGTTACTTAGACCACGAACTGGAGGACCTGAGCGACGCACTACCTATGAATCTGGAATGGAGCCTGTAGGTGGTGCATGGATTCAATTTAACATTCGCTATTATATGTTTGCCCTAGTTTTTGTCGTTTTTGATGTAGAAACTGTGTTTCTATATCCGTGGGCAGCAGCATTTAATCGCCTAGGGCTATTAGCTTTTGTGGAAGCTTTAGTCTTTATTGCCATTCTTGTAGTGGCTCTAGTTTATGCCTGGAGAAAAGGAGCTTTGGAGTGGTCATGACCTCTAACATTTTTGAAGAAGAACAAAAAGCTAAAATACTTAATCCGATTAATCCAACTCGGGTTACTCAAGACCTATCAGAAAACGTCATCCTAACTACAGTAGATGACCTTTACAACTGGTCAAAACTATCTAGTCTTTGGCCCATGCTCTATGGAACAGCTTGCTGTTTTATTGAATTTGCTGCTTTGATTGGTTCTAGATTTGATTTTGACCGTTTTGGTCTAGTACCTCGTTCTAGCCCTCGTCAAGCAGACTTAATCATTACAGCGGGAACCGTTACCATGAAAATGGCCCCTGCTCTAGTCCGTCTCTACGAAGAGATGCCAGACCCAAAATATGTGATTGCTATGGGTGCTTGTACCATTACGGGAGGAATGTTTAGTGTAGATTCCCCTAGTACTGTCAGAGGAGTGGATAAACTAATTCCAGTGGATGTTTATATTCCTGGTTGTCCTCCCCGTCCCGAAGCTATTTTTGATGCAGTCATCAAATTAAGAAAGAAAATAGCTAATGAAACTCTCCAAGAGCGTGCTGCTATCATTGAGCAAACTCACCGCTACTACAGTACTACCCATAATATGAAAGTAGTTGAGCCTATTTTGACAGGTAAGTATCTTCAGTCAGGGACTTGGGAAAATCCACCCAAAGAATTAGCTGAAGCTATGGGAATGCCTGTTCAAGAAGCTTTAAAAGAAGTAGAGTCAGAGGAGGTGTAGAGTGACAGAAGAAACTACTCCAGAAACTACCGAGAGTTCTGAAATTGTCAAAGCTGGTCCTGTATCCACCTGGCTTACAGAAAATGGTTTTGATAATGAAGCTCTAGAAGCAGATACTAGTGGTGTGGAGTTAATTAAAATTGAACCTGATTTTTTAATTCCCATAGCCACTGCTTTATTTGCTTATGGCTTTAACTATCTCCAGTGTCAAGGGGCTTATGATGAAGGGGCAGGTAAAAACCTTGTTAGTTTTTATCATTTAGTCAAAGTCGCTGATGATGCAGATTCTACAGAAGAAGTTAGAATCAAAGTCTTTCTCCCCCGTGATAATCCTAAAGTAGCTTCCGTTTATTGGATTTGGAAAGCTGCGGATTGGCAAGAAAGAGAAAGCTATGATATGTATGGCATCGTTTATGAAGGTCATCCCAATCTCAAACGCCTTTTAATGCCAGAGGATTGGGTTGGTTGGCCCTTACGCAAAGACTATATTTCCCCTGATTTCTATGAATTACAGGATGCTTATTAATAAATAGCTATTGATCTTTTCCTTTTGGCATAAATTACCCCACCTCTGACGGAGGATGGGGTTTTTAACTTTTAAGCGTCGATAACCACTCTACCTTTGGCTTTGGCAACACAAGTGAGAACTTGATCTGTTTCACATTCAAAATCATCATCGTATATTACTTCTCCTGAGATTTTGGCTAGCTTACACTGACCGCAAATGCCCATGCCACAACCATAGGGTAATTCAATACCTTGAGCTTGAGCCACTTCTAAAATTGACTCTTCTTCCCCACAAGCAATTTCTTTACCAGACTTGACGAATTCTACAATGGGAGCCTGAGAAACCGATTCTTTAGAAGGCTCAGGAGCAGCTATAACCGCAGATTTTGCCGATTTTAATTGATTTGCCAAACTGGTTAATATATCAGAATTATGATTATGGCTCTCAGAAATAGTTTCTACTGATATAGAAGATGGAGCTAACTGAAACAAGTTGCTTGATTCTGTTTGTGGTTTGAGAGATGGAGTTACTTTTTTGGTGATGCCAAAACTTTCCTCGTAGTAATTCTCCATAGGAAAATTGAGTTCTTCAAGTATAGATTTGACCGATGCCATAAAAGGATTAGAGCCACAAACATAGACACTTCGTTCTTGATAATCAAAAGCAATTGTAGATAACATTGATTTATTAATCCGCCCAGTGTATCCATACCAAGTTTCTCCGACTTTCGGGCGAGTAATAGTAATAGCCAGCTTGAAGTTAGAGTATTTAGCAGCCATTAATTCTAATTCTTGGCGAAAAATAATGTCTTTGGGACTCTGAGTACTGTAGATAAAAGTAATATCCACCATAGAAGCTGTATCACAAATCCAGCGAGCCATAGACATCATAGGAGTAATACCACTGCCTGCGGAAATTAAGAGCAATTTAGGGGAAGGATGGGCAAAATTAGTAAATTTACCTACAGGGGGACTGATTTTAATCTTGCTTCCTACTTTGATATTGTCATGTAACCAGTTACTGACTAATCCTGGGGGAGCGTCGGGTTGTTCTAGGGGTGATAAAACTCTTTTTACCGTAATATCTAGGACATGGGGGCGAGAGGGACTAGAAGAAATAGAATAAGACCGTTTAACAGCTTTATCGTTTATTCTCAGGTTCAGAGTTACAAATTGACCTGGTTTATAGGTAAATAGTACTGGAGAAGAGGCAATAAAGCTAAAGGTTTTAACATCGTGGGTTTCTTCAATCACCCTAACGCAACAAACTTCTAGTTCTTCTTTGGTCCAAGCAGTTAGGGAAGCAGGATTAATATCTGCTAAAGGCATATATTCCTGAGGACTAAGAGTCTTAATTTCAGATTGTTGAGCTGGTACATTTTCAATTTCCTTAATCCAGACTAAATAATTACCTAATCCCAAGGTGTCTGAGGCTTTGATAGGATAGCTTTGATTGACTGTAATGGTTTCGTTATTTAATAATGAGCCGTTGCGACTTCCTAAATCTGTATAAAAATAGTCCCCTTGATGATAGGCAATTTTTCCATGTATGCGACTGACCATCGTGTCGTTTAAGACGATACAGCAACGTTCATCTCGACCGATAAAACATTCCTGATTCAGAACTTGTTGGGGGTCAATGGTAATAGTCTCAGTATTTGGGGGATGTTTAGTATCAATTAAAATTATTTCCAACATAATAATTCCCTATATTTTAAGTTCATAGCTGTCAGTCTCTATGACTCAATAGGGAGGAAATCAGGAATTTATGCTCAAGTGGTTAATAGTTTGAGAATCTAATTAATTGAAACAAATCCTGCTTGTTGGATTAATTGCTGTATTTCCTGAGTAATTAGTAGTTGGATGTAAGCTTCTCCTGCTTCTTGGGAGCGGGTTCCATCTTCTCTAACTATCACAGACAAGTAGCGAGTAATGGGATAACTGCCATTCCTAATGACTTCAACGTTAATTTGGTTACGCTGTTGGGGACAATTTTCTAAGGCTATTGCTGGAAGTAGATAAGGAGCCATAAAAGATTGTCCATTTTCAGCAGCCATAGGTAAGGCTTTAACTGTGCATTGGGGAACAATTTGAGGCGCAGAAGCATAATAAATGCCTCCTGGTGCATTGGTAATTTCCCTTAAACCGTCAGTGGTTGAATAGACGAATTTGACATTACTACCAAAAGATTCACTACCTAAAACATTGTGTTTAAAGAATTCTGGGGTGCCTCCATCTTCTGCTTTACGAGAGAAAGGTACAATCTCTAAATCGGGACCAGTTTAGGACTGCGCGTCAATCATCTATAACAAACTTAAAGGTAAATGATATTAGAGTGACTGCCAATACTATAACTGAAGATAATTTGCTTATAGGTTCAACCCTTGTCGATCATCTTTTGAGATTTATCCTCAACAGTCCTCCCAAAGGAATACATCATCATAACTTTAAAATTGATAACATAAAGGTAGGTATCAACTAAGTTTAGAGTTTTGTTCCACCAACAAACTTTAATTTTTTAACTAAGTATTTATAACTACTATGAAAGCGAAAGAACCTTTTTTTCTAGGGCTTACAGCTATATTTCTATCAATTCCTACAATAGCTTCTGCACAAAGTATCGTTACTGACACAACAAATAACTGTAGCTTAATTAGTGATTCTGAGTTATTAAAAGATCAACCCAGAAAAGATACGGTAGGTAGTAATGAGAATAGTAATACTGTATCTTCTAATAAACGAACTACAATAGCTTCTATTAATGTACCAACCCTCTGGTGGGCTGTAGAGCAGTTCGATCCTTTTGGTGGCAAGTTGGTTAATAATTGGCTGGCTCGTCCCAGTCTCAAACAAATTGATGTCACTGTCAATTGGCAGTTTTGGACATTATTAGATTATTTGGGACGCTATCGTTTTTTAAATCAATTTGGCACTGTTGCGAGAGAATATGGTTATGATTTGCGGGTTTTTAACCAAGAAAAACAGTGTTTAGGGATCTATGAATATAATCTTACAAGCAATCCTCCTAAATGGCAGATTAAGCTAGAAGATTCAGGACAAGGCAGCCTACAGGTTCAACCAGTAATTGATTAATATTCTTTATTTTTATTTTGTGATTAATTGGGGAAGTTTTCTTTCTAAGTCGAATAAAAAGCCATGAATATACTCTTCTGTCCACTCTGAACCGTATAAACGAGTAAACATGCCCCTAGCAGGGTCTTTAGTTGCACGATAGTCTACATAACGCCTTTGTGCTTGTAGGATTAATTCTAACTGTTCTTGATCTGTTACTGGCTTGGCTTGTTCAACAAAGTCTAAATAAGCCTCAAGATAGTCTTTGAAAGCTGCAAATACTTTAGTTTCTACTATTTCATTAACTTGAGGACGAGTCCAGATGAAAGCAGGAGAAAAGAACTGTTGAGCTTCTTCGGGAAAATCGCCTCCCCATTCAAGATGTTCTTGATGCTTACTAAAAATCGGCAAGATGGGCTTGGTATATTGCTCTTGATAAGCAGGATCGTCATGAAATAAAGGCTGCATATCCAGAGCAATTAAATGTCCTCCTGGTAAAGTGACCAAGTCCCCGCCGAAGAAGGGCAGATTATAATTAGGCTCAGGAAAAATGACAAAGTTTAGTACTTGTAGGGAGTTTCCTCCCTGAACATGAGCTGCCCTAATTTGCCTTAATTTGTCGCTTTTAAAAGCATAACTAGTCGTTAAGACATCTTCCTGTCTTTTCCCTTTCCCCATTACTCCGCCTTTGCGCTCAAACCCTTCAGGAATGGGATAAGGAGCTAAATCTAACCGCTTTTCTAAAGTTGCGATCGCATAATCTAAAAAAGGTTGATATAAAGTCATGTTAATTATTAATCTGCTTATCTAGTAGAGGCTACAGCTAGGGGTGATGCGTCTTCAAAGAGAAATTCATACAAGAATCTTTCTGACCATTCTGAGCCAAAATAGCTGCTAAATAAACCATGAGCAGGATCTCGTTCTGCACTGTATTGATCATAATCCTTCTGGGCTCTAACTATACGCTGAATCTCATCAGGATTGGTCAGAGGTTGGGCTGCTGCTAAGGTTTGCCAATAAAGTTGAATATATTCTTGATAAGCAGGAAATAAGCGGTTTACTACCGTTTCTGCATCGGTTTTAGCAAAAAGTAAGTATTTGGAGAAATATTGGTTAGCATCATAGAACTTCATTTCTAAGTTTTGTGCCAACTCATTGTATTTATCCCGAATTTCCCTCATTGGTTCGATATACTTTTCTTGATAAGGGCGATCTCGAAATAGGGGTTGAAAATCTAATACTACTAAAATTTTCTTTTTACCAAAGGAAAGAAAATCAATACCCAGTAAGGGAACATCGTAGTTATGACTGGGATACATCACACTATTAAAGACTTGTGCTGTTTCTCCTGCATCGATGTAAGTGTAACGAATTTTACGTAATTGAGGACACTGATAACACCAACTTTGAATTGTGGCGCGATTTTTCCCGCGATCGCTTATATTGGATTCTAAACCTGCTGGTATTGGACGACTTTGTAGGTCAAAACGATTAAATATTTGTTCTTCTAAATACTCTTTAAAAGGATGAAACATAAATAATAATTATATATAGTACACCTCTACAAGAGAATAAAGAATTTTGCTTCATACAGTCTCATTTCTCAAAAAGAAAGCAACAATCCGTAATATTGTAGTTAGTGATGCACCATGTATTAAGTAAGCACTCTATAATGTTTTTACTCAAGGTGTTTTGCCAACATAGCTTCAAGTTTTGCGGGAGAAACACAACGACGTTCAGAACAGTAAGCAGCTAAATTAATTCCATTCATCATTTTAGTAGTGCTAACTCGCACCCTAAAATCATCATTAATAAACCAAGCTCTTTCCTGTCCTTGGTTATTGTCATAATCCGTATTAATGGTAAGTATCCCATCTTGACCAAACCAATAACGACTAATGACGGGTATTCCTTCTACATAACCCTTATCTCGAATTAATTTTCCAGTTAAACCTGTTTCATCATCAGGAATATCAATTAAATTGGCTGCATAGTTAGCATTAGGTTCTTTTTCATCAGTTGTCGCCATCCAGCGAAAGCTAGCACCACCTCGTGCCATTTTGGGGTCAAATCCTTGCATAGCGCATACTTTTTCTACTTGAGGACTATCTGGAGGGATGACATCTACAATCAAGTTAGACTCACCAGATTCATTGACTACCGAGTCAAAATGATGCACATCCCTTTTAATAAACCAGATTCCTTCGCTCTTAGCAAAGAAATCCCTCATAGTCATAGGTGGTTGAAAACTCATTTGATCCAAAATTCCTTTAATTTGAAATATTATTTTCTCAGAAAAAGTCTATAAAATCGTAGAGAAATTAAATTGATTGTACAATGGCTGCTAAACCCAAAAAAAATCGTATTGCTTATCAAGAATTTGGAACCAACAGCAACCCAGACGCTTTAACTAGAGCTGTACCAGACTTACCACCTCAACAACAAAATATCAGAATTCAAGCGACGAGATCGGGGCGCAAAGGTAAAACAGTAACTGTGATTACAGGATTACAGCACAATAGTGAGAATCTAGCAAAGCTGCTAAAAAACTTAAAAGCTCAATGTGGCAGTGGTGGTACTGTCAAAGATAATACTTTAGAAATTCAGGGAGAACATAAAAAAAAGCTCCTAGATATATTAACCAAACTGGGGTACAAAGCTAAAATTAGTGGGGGCTGAAATAATACTGATTGATGTTCGTTTTAAATCACTAATATTTTTCTGTCATCTAAGTAATTTTCAACGTTATGCCAAGATAGAAATCCCAAGATTTATGACCCAGAGGGACGCTCTCTAGTCGAGAGCATATTCAATCTCCAAGGGACTACTATCAGGTCTTGGGATGTTGACAGCTCTTCCGCAACCTTAGATGAAACCCTTACCCCATCGTCTTTTTTGTTTTACTTACACCCTAAAACAATGGCTAATCACAAGATTTACCCTTAGTGGATTAGGGTTCTTAGTTTTTTTAGGCATTACTGCAATTATCGGAATCGATACCGAGCGCACGATGGCATATCAGATATTCACTTTTTTACTCTCAATTCTGATTATTGCCATAATTTATAGTTTTCGTTTTTCAGATCGCATCATTGTAAGTCGTATCTTACCGAGATTTGGCACAGTGGGAGTTAAGCTGCAATATTCTATTACAGTGCATAATAGAACCAATAAAAGACAAATAGGATTAAAACTGAGAGAAAGTTTTGCTGATCCTCGCCCTAGTTGGTCTAAGTTTAAAATATTTCTGCGTTCCTATCCTCGTAAGCATCGTTTTGTTTCTCTCAGTATCATGTACTATCGTTGGCTGAAGCTAGTTGCTCGCCAACAAAAAGCTACTACTAAAACGGTCAATATCCCCCCTATTCCCCCACGCAGTAAAGTTAAAGTCATGGTGGAGTTAGACCCTTCTCATCGCGGAATAGTTAGACTTACAGGAGTGACAATCGCCCGTCCCGATCCTTTTGGATTGTTTAATGCTTGTCAAAATATTACCCTACCCCAGTCTTTTTTAATCTTACCCAAACGCTATCAAGTCCCTCCCCTTCAATTACCAGGAACTAGAAAAGCCCAATCTGGAAGTATATCTTTGGCTTCTTCTGTAGGAGATTCAGAGGAATTTGTCGGGTTGCGGGATTATCGCCCTGGTGATCCTTTGCGGAAAATTCATTGGAAAAGTTGGGCAAAAACCGATAAACCGATTGTTAGGGAAGAACAAGAACAGTTTTTTGTCCGTCACGCCTTAATTTTAGATACTTTTCAGGAAGCTAAATACAGTGAAATTTTAGAAGAAGCTATTTCTGTCGCCTCTTCTTTTGCTTGCGACTTTCAGACTCAAGAATCTTTATTAGATCTGATGTTTGTGGCAAATGAGGCTTATTGTTTTACTGCGGGGAGGGGTTTGGGTACTACAGAACAAATGTTAGAGATCTTAGCAGGTGTTACTCCTTGTAATGATGTTGCTTTTGAGTCTTTGATTTCTACTGTGGTAAATCGTATATCTATGGTAAGTGGCTGTATTTGTGTGTTAATTGCTTGGGATGAGGAGAGAAAGAAGTTAATTGAATATCTTCAAGCTGCAAGTATTCCGACCCTGGTATTGATAATTAGTGAAGAAAATTCCAGTTTGGATGAGTCGGAATTGATTGGTAATAATTTAATGCAGTTTAAATTGCTCAAATTGGGCAATATACAAGAAGAATTATTAATGATTAATGGTTAAGTGGTTAATGGTTGATCGTTCATTGTTCATTGTTCATCGTTGATGCTTGAATAGTGCTTACTTATTATTCCTAGTACCCACTCTCTACTACCCACTAACTACTAACTACTACCCACCAACTGATATATGCAATCCCGATCAAATCCTAAATATGGCAAAATCCCACCACTGCTTTTAGGTACTACTATTTTATTTTGGGGTTGGCAAACCGAACTGTGGTTTTTGGCAATACCTATCGCCCTCATTATGGAAGGTTCTCGTTTCGTTCCTTGGCGATGGAATTTTGGTGTTGAGGAATTTCGCCAAGCAGCTAATTTTTGTGCCTTACTACTAGTGAGCCAGATCCTCTATCTTTTCTTTACTGAAAAATCTCTACAAATTATATTTACTGTGTTTCAGTGGTTTCCTGCTGTTACACTTCCTCTGTTGGTAGCTCAATTTTACTCTACTAAAAATAGGGTTGATGCCCGCGCTTTGTTCTTAAGTAGTCAAAAATCTGAACCTATATATTGGGATCTGACCTATCCCTATTTTGCCCTGAGTTTATTGTCTGCTAGTGCTGGTAATGGGAGGAATATTTCTTTTTATTTAGGATTATTGATTCTTAGCGCGATCGCAATTTGGTATTTACGTTCTCCCAGATTCTCTCCTACCCTATGGGCATCCTTGCTAATAGTTGCAGCATTAATGGGTATGGTAGGTCATGTAGCTCTTCATAATCTCCATTTAGAGTTAAAAAGAAGTACTATGCAATGGGTGATAGCTCATTTTTCCCGTTATAACGCGATCGATCCTAACCAAACCAATACTGCGATTGGGGATATTGGCAGATTAAAACTTTCCAACCAGATCTTACTAAGAGTTAAACCCGATCCTAATACTCTTCCTCCTAAACTTATCAGGAGAGTCAGTTATAACCGATATAGTTCTCCTATGTGGGTTGCAACCAATTCTGAGTTTACCCCTGTTACGAGTACATCAAAAAATAATTGGGAATTATCTTTATCGACTCAAAATCAAACCACTACCAAAGGTTTAACTATTGCTACTACTTTGGAAGAAGAAAAAGAAATACTTAGCCTTCCTCAAGGTAGTTCCAAGATTGAAAAATTATTGGCTGAAAAATTAGAACAAAATCAATATGGAGTGGTACAGATTACAGGAGAACCTAGTTTTGTATCCTATCGAGTCGCATACGACGACAAGCAAAGTATAGATAGTCCCCTTATAGAAGATGATCTTGCTATTCCCATCAGTGAAAAACCAGCTCTAGATTATATTATTGAAGAACTTAACTTGCGAGAAAAGTCCCCCCAAGAAATATTAGATACACTTCAAGTTTTTTTTAATACTAAGTTTGATTATTCTCTAGAATTAACTGGAAGAAGAAGATACATCACTCCTTTATCCACCTTTTTACTAGAAAAACGTGCAGGACACTGCGAATACTTTGCTACTGCTACCACCCTACTTTTAAGATCTTTAGGAATACCTGCTCGCTATGCTATTGGTTATTCTGTCCATGAATTCAACAAATGGGAAAATCAATTTGTAGTTAGGGGTCGCAATGCCCATGCTTGGACTTTAGTATACATAGATGGAGTCTGGCGAGAATTTGATACTACTCCTGCTTCTTGGATTGCTTTTGAGGATGCTGCTGTCTCTAGTTGGGGACGAGTAGGCGATTTTTTCTCCCTCTTAAGTTTTAAAATTGCTCTTGGGGTTCAGTACCTTAAAGATCAAAATGGCATGATCTATCTTTGGCTGTTGCTAATTCCCGTTATCTGGATTGTGATTCGATGGTTTTATCCCCAAAAGAAAATTAAAGCGGAAAAAATTACCAAGCAAGGTAATATGAGTGATCAATATATTATTCCTGGATTGGATTCAGAAATTTATCTGATTGAAACCACCTTAAACGACTTAGGATTAATTCGCAATTCCCACGAAACTTGGCAACAATGGCTCAAAAGATTACAGCAAAATCCCCTATCTATTTCTGAAACGAATTTTAATCAAAAGCAAATGCTAGAGGAACTTGAGACCATAGTAAAACTTCATTATCGCTATCGTTTCGATCCTCAAGGTCTTAATTCTATCCAAAGATCTCAATTAAAATCTTGTACTCAATCTTGGCTAGATACATATGCTACTAAGATTGAATCTTTATCTTGACTCATCTTGCATTTGCGCGAAGGAGACCTCCAGCTATGCTGGCAGGAGGAATTCGCGCTCCTCTAATTGTTGAATTTACACATAGTCTGATATAATGTGAGGCATGACTGAACGTGCCTATCGCTATCGCTTTTACCCAACTGACGAGCAAGAAAACCTCTTGCGACGGACAATGGGCTGTGTGCGGTTGGTCTACAACAAGGCTTTGGCTACTAGAACCGAAGCTTGGTATGAAAGACAACAAAGAATTCAATACAAGGAAACCTCTAGTCTTTTGACCAGTTGGAAAAAGATTGAGGAACTTGATTTTCTCAATCAGGTTAGCTGTGTACCTTTGCAGCAGTGCCTTAGACATCTGCAAAAAGCGTTTGCTAACTTCTGGGGTAAACGTGCCAAGTATCCTCGGTTTAAAAAGAAGCGTAATGGCGGTTCGGCAGAATTTACCAAATCGGCTTTTAAGTACCGAGATGGTGAGGTCTGGTTGGCTAAATGCAAAGAACCACTGAACATAGTTTGGTCTAGATATCTTCCCGAAGGATGTAAGCCTTCTACAGTAACAGTCAAACTCGATCCATCTGGACGGTGGTTTGTATCTTTGTTGGTAGATGATTACACTATTGAGACTTTGCCACCAACTAAAAAACAAGTTGGTATTGATGTTGGTATCTCTAGCTTGCTCACCACCAGTGATGGTGAAAAGATAGCTAATCCCAAGCATTTTAATCGGCTGTATAAGAAGCTCAAAGTAGCGCAAAAGGAACTGAGTCGGAAAACCAAAGACTCTAGTAACCGATATAAGGCGAGACTCAAGGTAGCTAAAATACACGCCAAAATTAAAGATGCTCGTACCGATTTTCTCCATAAGTTGACAACTGATTTGATCAGGAACAATAGCTTGATCGCTATTGAAGACCTGGCAGTTAGAAACATGGTTAAAAATCACAAGCTGGCTCGGTCTATATCCGATGCTGCTTGGGGGGAAATGTTTCGTCAACTTGAATACAAGTGTGAATGGTACGGGCGAAAACTGGTCAAGATTGACCGCTTTTTCCCTAGCTCTAAACGATGTAACCATTGTGGTTTCGTGATAGATAAGTTGCCATTAGATGTTCGTAAGTGGGATTGTCCTAGTTGTGGAACTAAAGGCATCGATAGAGATATCAATGCAGGGAAAAATATCTTAGCTGCTGGGCTAGCAGTGATAGTCTGTGGAGCGACCGTAAGAGCAGAACAGAGTAAGTCTGTTAAGCCTGGTGCTAAGAAGCAGAAACCTAATTAGTGATGATTAGGAATCCCGCGTCTCCGACGCTGGGAGGATGTCAACCCTCTTTAACTATTACAACTCTAGTGACTTGGAATAGTAACGGCTGTAAGGATTTTCTTGATAAGAACCAAAGGCTTTGCTAGGCTGATATCCGTGCTTCTGGTATAGTCCTATAGCTGGCTCTTGGAATTTTCCTGTTTCCAGGCAAATGAGACAGTATTGACGTTGTCTAGCTTGTTGCTCAAGGGCGTTCAGGAGTAAATCGCCTATCCCTTTGCCTCTTGCAGCAGGTTTGACATACATTTTCCTGATTTCAGCATAATCTGGCTCAGTGAAGTCTATCCCTCCACAACCTAGAACTTGGTCGTCTTCATAAGCTGCTAAAAAGACGATATGCGGGGATTTGAGCTTTTCGGGAGAGATTAGGAGAGTGAATTGAAGTGGATAAAGGGATTTTCGGTATTCATCTAAAGCTTCAATTAGAGATCTAATAGCTGGTTCTGTCGGCTCTACAGTTCGGAGCAATATGTTGGTCATCGAGTTGGCGGTTCTAAGGAAAAATTGGCTCAGGTATTTTGAATTTATCAATAGCGTTCAAGTAAAAGACTTACTTCTTGATCTAATTCCATTTCTTTCATCACTTCCCATTCTTCTTCTCGAACTGCTAGGTAAGCACGAGAAAGTTCTGAGCCTAGAGCTTCTAAAAGCAGTCGATCTGCACTCAGGTGTAAGATTGCTTCTCCTAGGTTTTGAGGCAATGGCTTAATTCCCCGTTCCTGAAGCTCTGCTGGCTCAAACAGCCCTGGATCAATATCTACTGGTTCTCCAGGGTTGAGATTACGACGCACTCCATCTAAGCCAGCGAAAATCACTGCCCCCAAAGCGAGGTATGGGTTGGCTGAAGCATCAACCGTTTTGAACTCGAAATGGGTAGGACTCGGTGGCAGTGGATTACTGGGGACTCGTACTGCTCCTTCTCGATTATCATAACCCCAAGCTGTAAAAGCACCGCTCCAAAAATGGGGACGAATCCGCTTATAAGAGTTGGTGGAGGGGGTGGTCAGAGCCATCAGAGCTGGAAGATGGTGAAGAATTCCAGCGATAAAGTTTTGTGCCGTGGTCGAAAGTTGTCCCGAACCATTTCCAGTTATATTTTGACCATTTTGCCAAAGACTTAGATGTAGATGACAACCGTTGCCAGCCTTATCGGCAAAGATTTTGGGTAAGAAGGAAGCTTTTAATCCGTATTGAATGGCAACCCCCCGCACAGTTTCTCGAAATACAATCTGATGATCCGCTGCTCCCAAAGCATCAGCATAACGAATAGAAATTTCTTGCTGTCCAGGGGCTGACTCTGGATAATATCTCTCAACAATAATCTCTTGGGCAATTAAAGCATCGGAGATCGCATCAATAATTTCTCGATTCAGATCCATGCTCAAAGTAGAGGCAAAAACAGTATCGTCCGTAGGAACAATAAAATTGTTCCTAGAAGATAGTAGGGAAAATTCATTTTCAAAGGCAGCCATCACTTTTATCCCCGCTTGTTCAGCCGTAGTGATGGCTCGTTTCAGAAAGTCTCTCGGACATAATGACCAAGGTTGCCCATCAAGATTGAGATCTGCGAGGACTCTGGCATGAGTAGGTGCATAAGGTAAAACTCTCAAAGTTGACCAATCTGGTATTAACCAAGCTTCCCCTATTGGACCAAGTCCACTCTTACTTACCACCGTATCAGACATTACTGGAAGTGCTTGCTGAGCAACAGTAATACCAGTGGGATATTCTAAGTTTTCGGCAAGGATTCCCAAGTGAATAGCCTTGGCGCGGATCACATTGGCATTATCGCAAAAGGTAATACGGAGAAATTTGACCCTCGCTGATTCCAGGTATTTGACTAATTCAATACTCATAAGCTTTTTTATTGATAATCTTTTCTACGCCGTATTTAATAAATAAACTATCAAGCAATCGCGCCTTAAAATTAAATTTTGTGGGAATAGTATCATCCACTATCAACAATTTCCAGGATTTTTCCCAAAATCAATTATCAAGTACATAAGTATTGTCAAAAATTAGCGATCGCTTAATCTTTCACTACATGGGAATCACTACCTAATCTTTTATTAATTAATCTGATACAGTTTACGAGCATTTTCTCGGAGAATATCCACAGCGATCTTCTCTGCTTCCCCCTGTGTTAAATCACCATCGATGATCGAAGCCTCTAATACTTGCTGTAAAATCTTCCTCCCCCAAAGACTACCCAAATAATATAAATCAGGAATAAAATGAGCATCAGAAGAATAGAGTATTTTGGAAGTCGGCGATAATTCCAATAACATACTAAGAGTCTGCCTCATTCCAGAAACACTTAAAAAAGGAATCGCCAAACCAAAATCTACATACACTTGAGGATAGACAGAAGCTAAATAACCCAGTTCGCGGGTATAAGGATATGAACCATGAAGCAAAACAATCGGTACATCTTGATAACGAGAATCCTCTAAAATTGGTCTTAAGTGTAAAGGATTCGCTAAAAATAAGTCGAACCCTTGAGTGCCAAAACCAGTATGAAATTGTAGAGGAATTTGAGACTGTGCAGCAATTTCTAATGCCTGTAATAAAATAAAATCGATTAAAGCTTTATTCGTCAATCTCAATGGTTGATTCTGATTAATATTTTTTAACAATTGAAAAGCTGATTTTGCTTCTCTTTCGGAAACGAATTCAATTGCTAAACCACTACGATAAGCAGAAATACTTTTAAAGCCAACTATATCAGAAGGTTTTGACTCAAGATGAGAAAGAAATTGATTAATAAAATCTTCAAAGGATGGAGCTTGAGAAAATAACTTCTCAGCTAGAATTTCTAAACGGATGAGACGATACACAGAAGTAAATTGTTGATGCCATGTATAAGGAAGTATTTGTTCTGGTAAAAAACCATCATCCAAAATAATGCTTTCTATTTTTCCTCGCTCAAAACATAATCTCGTTAATTTTTCTAATCCTAATTTTTCTCTTTCTCTTAAAATAGATGACTCTTCTGCTTCGCATTCTAGTAGTTTACTCATATCCCTTATACTACGACGATAGCAAAGAGTTGTGTGAGCATGATTTTTAATTAATTGTTCATCCCTTGCTTCAGTAAATGAACTCGTGTAAGGATATTGTGATGCTATTTCAGGCTTTAATAAATTATGAGCGTGATGATCGATAATGGGAATATCTGTTAATGTAAGCATTCTAATTATTAATTAAATCTAATTAAGTTAAGCCTGACAG
>JASJDB010000363.1 GCA_030065315.1 Xenococcaceae cyanobacterium MO_167.B52
GCTCTAATATATTGGTCTTATTCAGTTTATTTTCATGCTTCCTTCTCTCTGACTCATGGTGTTATCAGCACTCTCTTTCTAGCAACAGCTTGTAGTGTAATTGCAGCTTTTACTAGTCTTGATAAATTAATGGATAACTTTCCTCCAATTTGACTTAAATAATGTTGCAATAAAACACATATTTACAACAATTTAGGCTAAAATATTCATTAAATATGAATCAATGTCCAATTTTGAACCATGCCTAGAGTCAGTTTCGACGTTAATGAGAAATTCCAAGAAGATTTTGAAAAATTAGTAGAGCTTACAAACAGTAGCTCCAAAGCAGAAGTATTCAGAAGAGCGATCGCATTACTTAAAATTGCCACAGAAGCCCAAAAAAAAGGGGAAAAACTGATGATTGCAGATGAAGATCGTAAGCCAATCACCGAAATCGTTTTACCATGAGCAATGATTCATCAAAATCTGATGATAATTTACTTAATTTAAGAGTAGATAATTTGTTCGATTTAGCAGAAAGTTCTGATTGGAAAGTTAGTCTGACTAATGAGAATTCTCAAGATAGAGATTATAGACTGCAACAGGAGAGTTATGATGCTCAACATCGTCGTTGGCGCACTACAATCTTATTTATAGTTGTTTTGATTGGGGTAAGTCTGATGCTATATTTTTGCATTCAGATTTTGCTCAACCCTAACACCACTACTGATGATAAAAAGTGGGCAACTGCTATCGCAGCATCTATAGTAAGTGGGGGAGTTGGTTTTATTACTGGCTCAAAAGCTTTAGGTTAGTTTTTTGTAGTTATCTATCAATATGGCATCCTATCAAATACCTCGTCCTCAGATTCCTAATTGTGCTTGGAAACGTCCTATCGGTAAAGGATGGGAAAAGCCCTATACGGTAAGATATGCAAGTAATCTAGACGATGGTGCTTGGCATGGTGCGCCTTTAGGGGGTTTTGGTGCTGGTTGTATTGGGCGATCACCAAAAGGAGATTTTAACCTTTGGCATTTAGATGGTGGAGAACACATATTTAAGTCCATTCCTGCTTGTCAATTTAGCTTGTTTGAGTCGGTAGAAGGGGGAAAGACCCAGGCTTATGCTATGTGTTGTAAGCAGGATGGAGACAAGGGAGGTAATTTATCCCGATGGAATTGGTATCCCAAGGAAAAAGGCACATATTCCGCCTTATATCCCCGCAGTTGGTATGAATATCAAGGGGTGTTTGCAACGGAGTTAACTTGCGAACAATTTTCACCCATATTAAAAGAAAATTATCAAGAAACTAGCTATCCTGTAGCAATCTTTGATTGGACTGCTCATAATCCTACAGATCAGCCAATTACCCTGAGTATTATGTTGACATGGGAAAATACTGTTGGTTGGTTCACCAATGCCATTAAATCTCCCACTGTAAAAGTAAGAGATGATGGTAGTCCCGAATATGAGTATCAACCAAAATGGGGCGATAGTACAGGCAATTATAATCAGTGGATACAGGATAATTATCGAGTAGGTTTTTTACTAAATCGGGTACAACCTCATGATGAAGTACAGGAAGGAGAAGGACAAATTGCGATCGCAACAACTGCAAACCCTGCTATAGAAGTCTTTTACCTCAGTCGTTGGAATCCTCAAGGGGATGGTAGTGAAATATGGGATTCTTTTGCAGCTAATGGATCGTTACCAGATAAGGAAGATGAAACCCCTGCCGATCCTGGAGAACAAATCGCTTGCGCGATCGCAGTCAGAGTAACTATTCAACCAGGAAAAACCAAGAAAATTCCTTTTATTTTAGCTTGGGATCTACCTGTCACCGAATTTGCTCAAGGAATCAATTATTATCGTCGTTATACTGATTTTTTTGGACGTAATGGCAATAACGCTTGGAGTATTGTCAGGACAGCTTTAAAACATAGTGACTGGTGGAAAGAAGAGATAGAAGCTTGGCAAAAGCCCATTCTAGATAAGTCAGAATTACCAGATTGGTTTAAGATGGCTCTATTTAATGAGCTTTACTTACTCTCTCAAGGTGGAACTCTTTGGAGTGCAGCTACAGAAGATGATCCCATAGGACAGTTTGGTGTATTAGAGTGTATCGATTACCGTTGGTATGAAAGCCTCGATGTGCGTTTATATGGTTCATTTGGTTTAATGATGCTATGGTCAAAGCTAGATAAAGCAGTGTTAACTGCATTTGCCAGAGCTATTCCAACAGAAGATGATAAAGAGAGAATTATTGGCTACAACAACGCCAAAGCCATCCGTAAAGCTAAAAATGCAACTCCCCACGATTTAGGCGCACCTAACGAACACCCTTGGTTAGCAACTAACTACACCTCCTATCAAGATTGTAATCAGTGGAAAGATTTATCTTGTGACTTCGTATTGCAAGTATATCGAGATTACCTCTTTACTAAGGGAGATAACACAGAGTTTCTGTGGGAATGTTGGGACAGTATAGTTGCAACTTTGGCATATTTGAAAGAATTCGACCAAGATAATGATGGTATTCCCGAAAACTCAGGCGCACCAGATCAGACATTTGATGACTGGCGATTACAAGGAATTAGTGCCTATTGCGGTGGTTTATGGATTGCTGCATTAGAAGCTGCCATAAAAATTGGTGAAATTCTCATTGCCAATCCTCCCATAAATCCTAATTTACAACCAGAGGATTTTCCTCAAAGAATAGAAGACACAATTAATATTTATACTGCATGGTTGCAACAATCTCGCGCACTGTATCATGATACTCTTTGGAATGGTGAATATTATCGTCTTGATAGTAAGAGTAACTCCGATGTTGTGATGGCAGATCAACTTTGTGGACAATTCTACGCTAGATTATTAGGCTTACCTGATGTAGTAGAAGAACAATATACTCAATCGGTTTTAAATAAAGTCTATGATGCTTGTTTTCTCAAGTTTCATGATGGTAAATATGGCGCAGCAAACGGTGTTTTACCCGATGGAAGTCCCGTAAATCCTAATGATACTCATCCCTTGGAAGTATGGACAGGGATTAATTTTGGATTAGCTGCTTTTATGGTGCAAATGGGAATGCAGGAAGAGGCTTTCAAGTTAACAGAAACAGTAGTCAAACAAGTCTATGAAAATGGCTTACAATTCCGCACTCCCGAAGCAGTTACTGCCGTTGGTACTTTTCGTGCCAGTCATTATTTAAGAGCAATGGCTATTTGGGCTATTTATGGGCTTTTAACAGATTGGAACTAAATTAAATTACTCAAGAGCTAATGCCAGAAATTTATGTAATTGGAGGTTGTAATGATTCAGGAAAAACCACTTTTGCTTTAAACACATTTCGGAATTTTAGCAATATAGAATTTGTTAAAGCCGATATTATTGCGACTCAGCTAAACCAGATATTTGGCAGCAAATAATAAACAATGAATAAACTTAATTTTTCTGATTGCGATCAAATCAGTTAACTATTTAAACAGGCAGTAAATGAAGCTATAGAAAACCATCGAATAAAAGGTGAATCTATCGTTATTAGTGATGAGCAAGGTAAAGTTAAGGTTATCCCTGCTAACGAAATACCACAAGTTAAAAAATTAGTTGAGTGCAAATAGTAATTGGATTATTCAAATTTACTATCTATATTCTGTTAGTAAATAATCAAATTTTTTATTCTTAAAAAAAGGAATCTTATTAGTACCAACAACTTTATGTATTATTTGATCTTCTATGTTCAGTATTTTACATATTTTAAGCCAAGTAATAATTCTTCTTTGATGAATAAATACTATTCTAATAAACATAAGCAAGAAAAATGATAATAGAACAAATGGGATAAAAAATACTAAGATTTGCAAGATACGAAATACTATAGAATCATAAAGTTGGTATGTATCTAATATTAAAGTAGCCAAAAAATAACAAATAAAAAAAATCAATGTAGCAAATAACAAAGACAATACTAATATTGTACAATTATTGTTAATTCTATTTCTTATTAAAATTGAATTGAAGAAATTAAATCTAAACAAAAAGTTTATTTTTTTTATACTGACAATGTTCTCAAAAATAAACTTGGCAATAGAAAAAAATTGTGATTCTTTATTATTTACTTTATTAGTTGACGGAATATTTTGAATAATTATTTCCAATAAAAATTCTATCGAAACAGATAAGTCAATAATGTGATTCAGACCAGCTTTTGTTACTTTTAAAATTGCTTGAGTATCCTGTTGTTCTGATTTTATGATTGAATTGGCAATAGTCGAGGCAAAAAGATATTCCATAAATGATTTATGCCCAAATTTGAATGTTCCAGAAACAGCAGGATCATCTACTAATAATCCACAAGTTCTAACATCTGTTTTAATATGTTCAATATCTTCTTGTGGATCTCTCATCCGACTTTTTAGCGGTCTACGATCTTCTCCGAACATAGCATTAACTGAAGTTGAGACAGAATCAGGAATAGCATTAATCAAGTCTTCAATAAGCTTATTTAACTCTACTGCTGAAATTTGATTACTTAGTTTATTGCTTGCCATATATGCAGCAATACCACTCATAAAATATTCTCTTTCAGGAGTATTAAGAGCCATAAAATGTCTACGAGATTGATTTCCTGCTTTTAAGCCTTGACGACGATAGCTATTTTTAACAAAACGTTCCATTACATAAGCTGAATTGAGATTTTCTACTTTATCTCCAAGTTTTTCTTCTTCCCAAATCACTGAAACCACATGGAGAAGAGATGGTCTTGCAACCAAGTCGCGAAATCCAGAATTATCTTTAGCAACAGAACAAATTTGTTGTTTAATCTCTGGTTTTTGTTTTCTAAGAGATTCCTCAATTTGTTCAATTGAGAACGGTGCTAATCTGATAGCTTCACAGTAATGATTATCGCCAGTAGGTTTACTAATTCCCAGAGCTAATCTCATTTCTTCATCATCCAAAAAGAAGTTCGGACGACCAGTAATCAGTATTTTTGCTTGCGGATAGCAAAACTCCCATAATCGTCTAAAATGTTGCAGTCTTGCCTCAAAATTACCAATCAATGCCATTTCATCGAAACCTTCAAAAATAATCAGCAGCCTACCAGCAATATGAAGTCTTAAAAGTGCTTGAGCATCTATTCGATATTGAGATGCCCAACTACCCAGAATTTCAAGTGGAGTAAGATTTCTGGGACTTTTCCCTCGCAGCTCTATCAATATAGGAATACGAAGTTGGGGGTTGTCTTTTGCGGGAGCATCCCATTTTTCAAAAAGCATTACCCAAAGTAACGACAGCCCAAAGGTTTTAGCCCCTCTAAAAACAGCTAACGTGCAAAAATGGAATGCTCCCTCTTTTGCTCGTGTAATCATGTGATAAACAAACATTAATGCTGCTGAACTTTTACCTTGTCCATATTCACCCAGCAAGGCAATTTGTTTGTTGCTCGGATCATTAAGCCATTCTTGTAGATATTCTTCTACTGTTTGATTCGATTTTGTCTCATCTGAATCACGAAAATTTGATGGTACATAAACATCCTTTAGAGTCCAATCAGCTTCTGATAATTTGTCCGTTTCAACTCGTTTAATAATATCGTTATAGTAATCTCTAAAATTAACTAATTCATCAAGTAAACTTGTTTCTGTTTCAAAACGGATTAATTGACTAGAAGTATCTGGTGTTGCTATACGATCAGATTGTTTTTGAAAAGCAATGATAATTTCTCCAAGTTTTCTCTTTTTCCCATTGGCAATATTTCCAGCCGTCTTTTCTAGTTTTTGGAGTGTTGAACTAGTAAGTTGAGCCTGAACAGGATAAAGAACAACTACTTTTTTTGTATCTATATTTTCGCCCACCCAACATTGTTCAGTATTATTCCAATCTGATCTCGAATTAAAGGCATAAGATGATGAGGATAAACGAATTAGCTCACAAGCCTGATCTTTCCATGCGTTGGAAATAAAATCTTGGGCAGGTTCAATTGGATTTGGGGATATACTAAATTTGTTACCAGAATAAACTTCTAAAGGAGGATCTCGTTTAATGATTCGTAACAATTCATTTATGCCTTCAGTGATAAATGAATTATTTTGACTATTTTGCTCTTTTTTCTGTTGATTGGTACTTTTTTTTCCGTCCCACTTTTGATGTGTTTGTGACGACCACATAATGAGTATTATTAACATCAAAAATACAACTATATATTCATTGGGTGGTACTTGATACTTGTCAGCTAGTCTTGGGATATCTGGGATTTCTCCATCTCTAAAAAAATCAAATAGACTTCGGCATATATGCCAGGGCATGATTTTTAAAATCAATGAGCATCCAAAAATAATAAATAACCATACACAGCTACCAAATGCACTCAAAGAAAATTCTTCTCTAAAATATTTCTGCGGATTAAAACTTATTCGCCATATTTTTAGTATTGAAAAAATAAATCCAACTGAAGCTAATATCATTAATCCATGACAGAATTGCCAAAAATAAAGATAAATTTTTGGCTGTGATTGTGGAGTTTCAAACCATCCACTATAGTATTGAATAATTAATATTGCTAAAGCAGCTAAGAAACCAGCAAGAAAATTAAAGACTAGATTTTTGATATCTTTAGTCATGATTTATTAACTTCAAATAATCAAAATAATAAAATTGATAATTAATATACCAAGTCAATTTTCAACAAATCAAAACGACTTTACAAAAAGTTATCAAATTAGTAAAAACAATTTAAACAATATTTGTGAGTCAAGGGCATTTAAAATCCCCGTGTCGAGTTTTATTCTTGTAAATTTAATTCCTGAAAAGGTTCGGAAGATTGGTCAATAATCAACTTATTAGGTTGGGAAGGATTTCCATTTATTTTTAAATCGTAACTACCTTGTTTTAAACCTTCTAAATAAAATACCCCCGCAGGATTGGTCACAGAAAAGATAGTTTCTCCCTCTTCTTGAGGGATAGCTTCTACCCTAGCACCATTAACTGGCTCACCTGCTGTATTTGTCACAATACCACTAACTATATAAGGGATAAACTTTGAGTGACTTCCTCTCTCAATTTATTGAGAGCTTCCCAATCTCGCGACTGAGAGCTTTCTGCCCCGTGCCACTTATCTAGATACACAGCAGCTACTATGCACCCCCGACAGTACGACCAATT
>JASJDB010000364.1 GCA_030065315.1 Xenococcaceae cyanobacterium MO_167.B52
TATTTCCGTATTTCTGCTTTTAACAGCAGAGAGAATGTTAATGAAGCGATGAAACGCATCAGAGAAAAGTTTAAGTGACTTACTTGAGGCTATCCTAATGGAAGAGGCGGGCTTCTCCAAACCCATAAGGTAGAGAGAACTCTCTGAGGTAAGATTGGTACAATAATTAGTTACAGTAGCCTTTCCTTTAAGGCATTTTTATAGTGGGGAACAAGCCTCGCCCCACTATGAGTGATATTAATTCCTGATGAAATATCACGATCTAGCAAAAGTTGAAATTGTTGATTCCAATGGTGTGGAATACTGACAGCAGTAAAGTATTTGTTCAGAAAGTAGTTTTTGCTGTATAATAGGGTTCTGCTAAATGGTGGCATAGCCAAGTGGTAAGGCCGTGGATTGCAAATCCATTATCCCCCAGTTCGAATCTGGGTGCCACCTTTTGTTGATTGTACATTCAATAATTAACTGTCGTTGTTAAAAAATTGATGTCGCAGTTAAGATTTTATTGCCCCATTCTGGCAAAATTTTGTTGCAATACAGGAATAGAGAGAATTACTCCTAGACTAGAGTTTTTAATGAATTTCTATAGATCATGCTAGCTATTTTGTGTTCTTAGACAAGATCTATGTTTACAAATTGTTTACAAAATAATCTGATTTGGATTTACAAGAACTACCTGAATATATAATGTAATTATAAAAACAGTTAAGTTACCCATTTGTATATAGCAGTTCTTGAATTCAGAAGATAAAGCTCAATTTAAAATAAGCAAAAATCAAGATTTGCAATATACTTCATTCAACCGAAAACTGCTAGAGATGGGGTTTTTAATTCAAGTTTATCTATTTGCCAAAAAAAAAAGATAAAGGTGAGCAGGGGTTTCGGAACTTTTTAATCTCCAAAATTGTGTCATTTATGAATCTTATAGTACAGCATCAGAGCTGAACATAAATTTTCAGAGGAAAGTTGTTTCCCTGTGCTTCAAATAATCATCAAAGACAGAAAAAGTGTGTTGGTTTTTTTACTGGAATGCTTTTAGCTGATAAGTCTTTATGTCTTTATGAGAATTGCTAGGTTGAAGTTAGGAATGGGAAAGCAGTGTTGGTTAATGCTCCAGCAGCAGGATTTGTGATTTTTAAGTAGCGAAGGATTATATAATGCTAAAGAAGAAGATTTTGTTAAATTGCGATCGCAATAACATCTTGAAATGCGATCACTGTGTTCTCAATCTAGTGCATCAACAGTTGAGGCAACTAGATAAAAATACTTCTACATTCAGCCAACAGCAACAAATACTGACAGGACTCAAACAAGTTTTCGATCTCCTGGGTGTACTTATTGTAACATCTGAGGGTGAGGTCAAGTTCATGACTCAAAGAGGAAAACAACTATTGAGCCAGTATTTTTCCAATTATGTTTCAAACTCACTGCCCGAAATATTACAAAATTGGTTGAAACATCAGATTTCGTTACTTACATCTCAGAGCCAAGCTTCATACCCTTGTTTTCCCTTACACATTGAACAAGTGGGAAAGCGGTTAAGCGTCCACCTTATTTCCGATTTAATCAGCAGAGAGCAATATCTTTTGTTGTGGGAAGAACAAAAACTGCCATCTTTCTCAATTGCTTCTCTCGAATTACTAGGACTTACCAAACGTGAAGCAGAAGTACTTTTCTGGGTTGCCAAAGATAAAAACAATGTAGGAATTGCTAAAGTACTCGGTTGCTGTGAGGGAACAGTGCGAAAACATCTGGAGCATATTCATAGGAAACTAGAAGTACAAACTCGAACAGCTGCTGTGATAGTTGCCCTGGAAAGGTTGGGGCTACTCGAAGAGCATTTTGTTGCAATTTCTTCATAATCCTATACGCGGATCGTCGTATTGTTTTCAAAATGTACTGTTAAGTATAGTCATATTAGAGGTAAATTATTCAGCCTCGAAGATTAGCAACAATTAACAATATTGGAGGAATCTTATGACAACACAAATTGATCTTGAAATCCCACTAGCATCTAAATTCATTTCGAGAAAGTTGTTTTTAGCAAAACAATAAATTAAGAATGGCTAACACTATCTGGAGACTCGATGTAAGCAGTTTCTTTGACCTGCAATTTGTTAACGATTCTCGTGAACTGAGATTGAGCATTGATGTTGACCGAATCAAAACTTCCCAAAGCAGCAACCTGATCACCTTTGGTGTAGTTCCAGTACTAGATCTTCAAGTAGGAGGAGCGTTATGGAGTGTCAGGCAAGCAAAGGGTAGAATTCAGGGCGTTGGCGCAAGTGTATCCGGGCTTGGTGCATATGCACATGTTAGTGGATCAATGAGCTTCTCGACTAAAACACTTGAAACATCGAGAACCTATCAAGACATGAAAAAATCCTACCGTTTTTCTGCTGGTATCGGTAGTTTCTGGAGTTGGATTGGTCTTGGGGCAAATGCTTCCTACCACAAGCAAGAGTTGAGCCAACTGTTTAACGAATTAAGCCAATCGCAAACAACCAATGGAAGAATTAATATTGACCTTTACGTCACTGGATTTTATCCTAATGTTCCAGTGTCTGCCTCACCATACATCCTAGCTTTGGAGGTGTCATCGAAGATTGATAGCAGTATCAAGTTCCCAGTTATATCTTCAGGTGCGGTTACTCAAGATACTGGAGCTCAAGATGAAAATGAACAGCATCTCACTACAAAGGAAAATAAAAGCACTATCGAACTTAGTTATACCAATTCTCAAAAGTCACTGGAGACTTAATTGCAAATCAAAAATTATGACTTAAAAACTTATAAGCTTTGCAAAGCTTTTGAATGTTTTAATTAATAAAAAATAATTTGGTTATCTATCTAGCTAGTTTTGAGAAATGGTATTAGCTACTTTAATCCTTATTGAGTTCTGCCAAGCTCGGGCAGCCATAATCCTCTCTAGTGACTAAAATCAGAGTTAACTTGCACATCCTAGACTGTAATTGATTTTGTGGCTTAATTTTCCAATTTTGTAGGTCAAATTATCGCTTATGTCAAAAAGCCTGATGCAGCAAGGATTTATTTTTTCTCTAACGAAGGTGATTAAAGAGGGTTATACCTCCTCATTCAACTGTATTTTGTCATTACAAGCAGTGGCAACCGTTAGGATAATTGAGCAAATCATGTTCGCGGGATTGATGGTTTAACGATTCGTCCTTTGATTCGTTCACTACCACCAGATGCGCTGTAGGTTGTCATTGGTTACACTGATCTTGACGGTGTTGAACGCGAAAGCACGCATTATTGGGTTGTTGCATCATCGTCAATGCTTGTTGAGTTTGATGCAGATTCCCTGAGTACGAGCACTATCTCTATATTAGGCAATGAGGTCAACAGAGTGAAATCTTCTATAATCGGGCTGACGCTCATCATTCTTGTTGTTGTGAGTAGCAGTTGTATTCCCAATGTACAGGAAGACTCCATTTTCTCAGGTCGGGAAGATTTTTCCTCAAGCAGATCCGCCGAATCGATAACTCATCAACAGAAGGAGGAAGTAATGCCTCAAAACCTCATTCCAGCCGAAATTGAGCCATTACCTAACCAGTCTAACCAAGCTGCTTTAGCACTGCAACGTCTTGGTTTTCGAATCTTGCACATCGGACCAACCATTAGTGTTCAAGCATCACTCTCACTGTGGGAATCAACCTTTAACGTCTCATTTAAAGAAGAGAGAAAAACTGTCATCGCAGAGATAGAAAGTGAGGTGACCTATCTGAGAGCCGTAACCGATAACCTCTTCATTCCTGAAGAACTAGAAAATTTGATTTCTGAGGTGATGTTTGTAGAGCCACCTGAATTTGTCAATTAAAACCATAAAAGAGGGAAAGAAAATGACAAATATATCTGAGAACAAAGAAGATCGAGTTTATTTCGAGGCAGTCTTGCGCTCCGAAACGGGTGAGTCTATGTTTGCGCCAGAGACCTACCTCGCACCAGACAATCTTCAACAATTTTCGCCTCCTGCTGGACGAGCTATCCAAGCAGGAACTATCCTTCAGTCGCTGGGTTTTCGAGTACAGCAAATTGGTACATTTTCTATTAGTGCGGAAGGTCCAAAAGAACTTTGGGAAAGAGTCTTTGGTACGAGGATTGAAGCAAGAAGCCAAACGGTCAGTCCAAGTGTGGGAGAAGTCACCTATTTATCCCATGTGGCTGGATCTCCCTTCACTATTCCGCAAGAATTGTCTGAATTAATAGAAAGGGCCTATCCCCAAAGTCCCCCAATTCTGCTTGAGTCCCCCCTGCCCCCATGGGTTCCCTACCACCATCTCACTGTTCCTGCTGATGTAGCTACAGTGTGTCGCTCGATCACTGCTCACAAAGAGGGAGTGACGGGGAAAGGTGTCTTAGTAGCAATGGTAGATAGTGGGTTCTACAAGCATCCTTTCTATAAATGGCATGGTTACAACTACCAGGCGACTCTTGCCCCAGATGCGACCAACGTAGAAAAAGATGAGAGTGGTCATGGAACGGCTGAGGCTGCCAATATCTTTGCAAATGCGCCTGATATTGACTTTATTGGAGTGAAGATGGGAGCAAATGCTACGTTGGCGTTCAAAACTGCCTCTGACCTCCATCCAGCAGTGATGACTAACAGTTGGGCTTATCACTTAGTCGATGCCAATGGTAATCCACTGACGAGTCTACCAAACTTTCTTAAAGCCCTTGAAGCAGCGGTCATTGAGGCAGTACGTGAGCGTGGCATTACTGTCTGCTTCTCTGGTGGTAACGGACATATCGCATTTCCTGCAATGATGCCAGACGTGATTGCTGTTGGAGGCGTCCATGCCCATCCAACCCTCACTCCAGACGGAGAAGATTTTGAGTTAGAGGCCTCCAACTACGCTAGCAGTTTCGATAGTCAAATTTATCCAGGACGACACGTACCAGATATGTGTGGGCTAGTGGGAATGCAACCACGTGCTATTTACATCATGTTACCTGTTGAACCTGGCGACCAAATCGATCAAGGTTCGGGAGGCAGTGGGTATCCGAACAAAGATGAAACAGCGACAAACGATGGGTGGGCAGTAATTAGCGGGACTAGTGCTTCCTCTCCACAAGTTGCTGGTGTTTGCGCTTTACTCAAGCATGTACAGCCACGACTCTCGCCCTCTCTGATCAAGGCCATTTTAAGGGCATCGGCACGAGATGTTAAGATAGGTACCAGTAGTAATGGTCAATCTGCAGGAGATGGGCATGACGGGGCAACAGGAACTGGCTTGGTGGATGCTTATGCAGCTTATAAACTTGCTCGCTCAGTAGCAATTCGCAACATTAACGATTTACCCTCGCCTCGATGAGAGCTTAGCATAGGCTATGTTTAAAACCTCCTAACCTGCATTATTCATGAAGCTAACAGCGATCGTACGCTGCTCAAAAACCTCAAAAACTCTGCTATGAGTACGTTTGTTTGAAGTAATGCACGAAAGAAACCCGCACAACTTCCCCTTAGACTTAGCTGCTGGTGAATCTGCTCCTGTGGCATTAACTACTCCTGCCATCAACGGTTAAAACGAGCCTTAACCTAAGACCAAATAATTTAAAGAGCGTCTTCCTAATATGGGGAGACGCTTTTTGCTTGTCCCATCACTTAAGTGATTAGCTCTGGTCAACACTCTCAAACAAGATTCAAAGCAAGTTGATTTGCTTTATTGTTACAGAAATATTAAAATAATTTACTAAAGTTAATATTAGCTTAGGTTAATAACCATAATGTTTCTAATTTGTTTATTGTTAATTGGTCTAATAGCAATTGTTACCAATTCAGGTGTCGAAAAAACTGAATTTGTCCCCGTTCCAGTTCGGGTAAATGAAACCAAGAATAGAAAGAGGCAGTATCTTCGTCGTTAAGCCATGCAGTTCAAGCTGATAAATTTTTTAACTGAAGAACTAAAAGTACCAGATTCTTACGTTAACTTAGCCCTACGTCAAATTCCCGAAACCCCTGAGCAATTACCGATGATGCTTTGGCAATATGGGTTGATTAGCTTGAAGCAATTGGAACTTCTTTGGGATTGGCAGCAAGTAGCGTAGTGCTTCATATCTTTCCCAACCTGTTACCGATTTTTCCCCCAGTCCAGGTCGTTAAGAAAATGATTAAAGGTATAAGTTCGCCTAGAATCAGACCTCAAATCAAGGTAAAGTTTTTTTTGGGAACTTATTTAAAGAGAGCGACTTATTATGTATGTTGTTACTAACAGAAACTTACAACCAGATCGACCACCAGAAAAACGATTTGGGAAGAACTTCAATGAAGTCGATCCTAGCGAACTAAGATTAGCTGAAGTAGATAGAGTAGATGGTTCATGGCAGCTAAACATATTAGAAAACCGAGAAATTTACGAAGGACAAGAGATGTTTGCTAGTGAAGCGGCATTCCTCAAAATTCAAAAGCGAATGTGTGAGAATTCATCAAATTGTCTTATATTCTGTCACGGTTACAATACTGATTTTGAAGGAGCTTTAAAAGGAGCTTTTAAAATTCAAGAAACTTATCAGGATTTGGAAGTAATTTTATTTAGTTGGCCCTCAGATGGAGATGGTGTAATAAGCTATAGAAGTGATAAACGAGAAGCTTCTCAATCAGTATTATGCTCTAGATCGTTTTTTTGAAAAGCTCAATGACTATTTAAAGAAATATAGAGATAAAGATAGACGCTGCGGACAAAAGATTAGCTTTGCTATGCACAGTATGGGAGCATATTTACTGGAACATTTACTAAAATCACCAATTTATGAAGGAGAAACCCTATTTTTCGATAACATCATTATGATGTCGGCAGATGTCAATAATCAAAATCATGCAGATTGGGTAGATCGTATTGAGTGTCGCAATCGTCTATTCATCACTATTAATGAAGATGATTTGGCCTAGGGTGTTGATTCTGCCCTATGCGATCGCTAGATAATTCATGCAGCTTTTGTGTAATTTTTGCCTGTCGAAAAAGCCAATTTTCTTTTAGATACTATAGATTGACCAAAAACTTCTTGTGACCAAGCATTAACATCAGTCAGATGGATAGTTTCCATTGCTTGAAGTACTTGGTCTGGAGTAACTTTGGTAGTAGATAAAAGAAGTGTTAAAATCATTTCATTGTCTTGGTGCGCGTTCCCTAGGCGAGGGAACCTTATCCGAAGGTGTCCCA
>JASJDB010000365.1 GCA_030065315.1 Xenococcaceae cyanobacterium MO_167.B52
ATTATAGATAATCTTGATGAAAATATTGTGGTAAATTTACTCGATAATTGTCCTAATGTTATTGATGAAATTAATCATTTAGAATATCAAGAACTAATCAGCGATTTAACACGGCAAATATTCGTTGGTCGCGTAGTTATTACTCTTAACGAAAAGCAACTAACTACTTCTGATGCAGTTAAAGGTAAAAGTAAAAAAGATGCTAAAACTCAATCATATAAAGCCTTGTTACAAGCCTATGTTAATCAAGAATTAGTATCTCCGTCTGAAGCACCAAATCCATCAGATAAGGTGGCAGAAGTTATACCAGAAGTACCAGAAGTTAGAGAACTGAAACATGAAATCCCCATAAGTACTCTCAATAATTTATGCCAACAAAAGAAATGGAAAAAGCCCAAGTTAAACTATGAGCAACAAAATGGAGTTTTTATCTGTACCGCTACACTTCAAGCAGGAGAACATACTATTACTAAAGTAGGTAAAGCTACCAAAAAGAAAATGGCTCAGAATTTAGCTTTCGATTTAATATTGCTTGAATTGGAAGCTTTCAATTAATTAACCAGTGGTTCGGATTTAAGAGCATTACTTTTTTTAGACAACTTCTTCTGGTTTTTCTTTAATAGAGTTTCCAAATAAATAGAGATAATTAGATATAAATATATCTTCTACAAGTATGGTTATTTTTTTTTCTGCCAGCCAACTAGGGGGATTTTTGATTTGATTCTCGCTTAGACCTAGCTTAGTCAATTTAGAGAGCTTAGAGAAAGATTCAGGCAGCACAGATATTTGATTATCACTTACAAACAGCTTGCTTAATTTGGAAAAGTTACTAATATAATCAGGAAGACTAGATAGTTTAGTACTACTCAAAGCTATCTCAGTTAAATTAGATAGTTTAGAAAAAGAGTCAGGTAAGATAGATATGGGATTATCACTTAAATACAGCTTGGTTAATTTAGACAGATTTCCGATTGAATCGGGGAGACTAGATAATTGATTACCCATTAAATTAAGCTCGGTTAAATTAAAAAGTTTACAGAAACAATCAGGCAAATTAGATAATTGATTATCCATTAAATTAAGCTTAGTTAATCTAGATAAATCTCCGATTGTATCAGGAAGACTAGATAATTGATTTCCATTGAGACTTAGCTGGGTTAAATTAGAAAGCTTACCCAAAGAATTAGGCAAAGTAGCTATTCGATTGTAGTTTAAATCTAGCTCGGTCAAAGTCAAGATATTGCCAATAGCATCAGGTATAATAGATAACTGATTTCTACTTAAATATAATTGGCTTAGTTGGGCTAAATTACTAAGAGATTCAGGTAAAATAGATAATTGATTTCTACTTAAATCCAGAGTGATTAACTCAGGTAACTTATCAATATAATTGGGCAATTTTTGAATTTTATTTAGCATTAAATTCAAACTTGTCAAATGAGTTAATTTAAGAACAGACACAGGAATCCGAGTTAACTTTTGACTATCATCAACTAACAAATTATTACTTAAGTCAAGTTGTTTAAGTTGTTGTTCTTTAGCTTCTTTAATCCTTTGTCGAAAGCGTTCAGAAATCATATTTGCGTTCCTAGCCAATTTTTGATTTGCTCTAACTGTTGCAGCCTTATGAAGAGACTAAGAGTATTAAAACACAAATAATTAATGGTGCAACTTTTAAACTGAACACTATAGCTGCAATTCTATTTGTAACTTGACTAAAATATGTCTATTATAATCCAATTCAAAATTATGAAACTAACCAATATTCCTAGTTTTTTAATAGGTCTTCGCTTTGCCATTTCACCTCTACTTTTAATAGATGCTTTAGATGGTAGCATTAGTAGGTGGTTTTTATTTGGTTATATTATTGCTGTCATCTCAGATATTTTTGACGGCATTATCGCTCGTTATTTAAAAGTTAGCACAGTCAAGTTGCGTCAAGCAGATAGTTGGGCAGACATTTGTTTATATTTATGTGTTGCTATTAGTGTCTGGATAATTTATCCTCAAATAATTATTGATTTTCAAATCCCTCTGTTCTTAGCCATTTTAGCTCAACTGATCTTGTTCACTATTAGCTTAATTAAGTTTCAAAAATTTCCGAGTTTTCATACCTACACAGCTAAATTGTGGGGAATAAGCTTACTAATTGCTACAGTGGCTTTATTTGGGTTTGATTATGCTCCCACCATTTCCTTGGCTATTGCTTTATGTCTGATTAATAGTTTTGAAGAAATTCTCATGACACTATTATTACCAGAATGGCGATGTGATCTTCTCAGCTTGTTTCATATCTAGTAGAATTTTAGTCTAAACTTCAGTTCTCCAGAATCAGTAGTAATCTCGTAAGAATTACTAGACTTGACTACTTAATCTAATGGATCTAATGGACAAAAAATTAATTAAAATCAGTAAATTTCTTGGTTTTATTCTGCGTCATAAACCAGAATCTATCAATCTTACTTTAGATCAACAGGGTTGGGCAGAAGTAGACCAACTAATTAACTTAGCTGCTCAGAAGGGAACTAAAATTGATTTTTCAATCTTAGAAAAAATTGTTGCTAATGATGATAAACAGCGTTTTTCTTTTAGTCAAGATCAATCTAAAATTAGAGCTAATCAAGGACATTCAATTGAGGTAGATTTATCTTTAAAGCCTCAAACACCCCCAGAATATTTGTTTCATGGTACGGCTACACGATTTATTAAGTCAATTTCTCAGCAAGGTTTGCTCAAAAAAAGCCGACAGTATGTCCACTTGTCAGCCAATAAATCAACAGCAATTAGTGTAGGACAAAGATATGGAACACCAGTGCTACTAAAAATTCGAGCCAAGAAAATGCAGGAAATTGGCTATAGCTTTTTTCTATCTGATAACGGAGTATGGCTGACAGATCGTGTCCCTAGAGCGTTTATTGATTTCCCTGAGCAATAGTTGGTTCTTAGCTAAAAATCCAAAAGAGCGTTGACTTTACTTAAGATTTATCAGCAATCTCACGCCAGCTCCGAAGTAGTCATCAGTATCGATTCATTTAATCAAAATAGTCAAAGCGTGATCGTTTTTGCGCTCACTAGTAAAAAGCCCAGTGCTGTCTATCCCTTAGTAGATGAATTGCCCGAAGATTTATGTCACTTGAATCATAAAATGAGACTAATGGAACCATAAAGTGGGACTTTTTCAACTTTAAAAAAGGTCATTATGCCACTTCGATATGCCATGCAACTATTCATTACAAGATAAGACAAGAGTTTTACGCTTGCGATCGCTTTTTCGATAATGCAATCGCAAATGTCGATGTTAACTGATTTAGTCTCGCTTTATGATTCTATTTTTTACTTAGTCCCATTTTATGGTTCAAGTGACAATTTACTGCCCAAACCTTCTTGGGTTAAAATGTCCCAGCTCCGAACCTTGAGTACTCAAAGACTCGGCAAGATGATTGCCAAAGTAGATGAAAAAGACCTCAACGCCATACTTTCTGGACTGAATCGTTTATGCGGTTAAATCCCCCCAATCCTGGTAAAATCAGGTTCAACAGACCAATAAATCCAATAGGAATCGGTTTAATTAGTGCTAGGGGCTATTATCTAAAACCCGAACATCAAGGAGAATTTATTTTTGGCTATTCTCAGCTAGACGAGACTCAAATAGAGGAAGGGATTTTCAAGCTATCTCAAATTCTTTAGCAGTAATCAACTCTGTAGATTGGGCTGCAAGAAGTAAAATTAACTGAAACTTATTTGATGATTAGCTTATGTCTGATGTTTCTAATTCTCAATTTTATCCGCCTAAACTCAATCCGATCTTTACTCGGTTAATTCAAAGCATTTCTGCTCTAATTGCTTATTATATGTTTCAGGTGAAGTTAGAAACTACAGCAGAAGATGTAGCTAAAATTAAAGCCATAGACAATTCAAGAATCGTTTATTTACCCAATCATCCTACCCTTGATGATGGCATAATTTTATTTATGCTGTCTGCTCGTTTAGGGCAACTATTCCACTACATTGTTGCTAAAGAAGTTTTTCAAGGCTTAATGGGCAAATTTTTACAGCTTATTGGAGCTTATTCTATCAAAAGAGGTTTAGGAGATCGCGCTAGTATTAGTCAAACTATACAATTGCTTCAACAACCAAAATCCCGCGTAGTAATTTTTCCTGAAAGCGGTTGTTCTTATCAAAATGATACTGTAATGCCTTTCCGTCCAGGTGCAATTCAGTTACCTTTCAGTGCAATGAATCAATTAGCTAAAAAAGAAGCAGATATTCCTGACTTATATCTAGTACCAATCAGTCTTAAATATCGCTACACCAACCAGATGAATGAGGTAATTGAGAAAAGCTTATCTCAATTAGAAGCAGTATTAAATCTTCAAGCTAGTAATAATGAGTTTTATCCTCGTTTGCGGAATATCGCTGAGAAAGTACTCGATAATATCGAGCAAGAATATGGCACAAAATCTGAAGCCAAAGATAATTGGAATCAAAGAATAGAACATCTTAAAGATCGTATTCTTCATGAATGCGAACAACAACTCGATTTGCCACCAAAAGCCCACTTAGCTTTACGAGAAAGAGTTTACAAAATTCAATCCATAATTGCTCCTGGCGAGCAAGAATTAACTCAGCAACAGGAACAGGCTTATGAAACTTTATATCGTTCGGCTTTTCGCTTGTTAAATTTTGACGCTATTTACGACGGATATGTAGCCGAAAAACCAACACCAGAACGTTTTCTCGATACTTTAATTGTTTTAGAGCGAGAAGTTTTCCAAATAGATCGTCCATCAATCAAAGGGAAACGTAAAGCTTTCATTTCTATTGGAGATCCGATTAATTTAAAAAATTATTTTTCAGCATATCAAAAGGATAAAACAACTACAGTAGAATCTCTGGCAGTAAGTATTCAGAAAACAGTACAAAATAACGTAGATTTAATGGCGTCAAGCTCAATGGCACTGGTCAATTAAGATGTGTTGAGAGATAATGGAGCTTACCTAAACTTTAACTCAAGCGATCGCTATAAACGACAGAATAAGGGTTTCAGGCTTTTGCTTAGAGCCAAAATAATCTGGTTGATTTATTCATTACATTTTTCTGTTAAAAAGAATTGTTGGTGTCAGGTTGCAGAGGTTCAAGATACTGAATGTGTCGTTGATACTTGGGATGGTCAATATACTGTGGGCATAGATGACTTGTTGTCTCTGAGATTAAGGAAAAAGGAAAAGGAGCAAATGCTTTCTTGGGGTGAAAGGATGAGTGCTTTATCAGAGGTGGGAGAGTTGAGTGAAGCTGTTCTTTGGGTTTTAAAAGGTTTAGAAAAGCTAGAGCGAGCCGAACTTACACCTCTGGAACAGAAGTTGTTGGAACTGCTAGAAGATGAATATCTTCGTGAATAAATTCCCTAGTTATTCTCCATCTGTTTCTAAATTTAGATCATGTTGTGACAAGACCTAAAAGGGAACAGATTAATGCAACTCCAACCATTATGCACTCTAGAATTAGCTTATCGAGAAGAATCCCTCTATCAAGGAAAATTGTCACTTGAATCATAAAATGAGACTAATGGAACCATAAAGTGGGACTTTTTCAACTTTAAAAAAGGTCATTATGCCACTTCAATATCCCATGCAACTATTCATTACAAGATAAGACAAGAGTTTGACGGTTGCGATCGCTTTTTCGATAATGCAATCGCAAATGTCAATGTTAACTGATTTAGTCTCGCTTTATGATTCTATTTTTTACTTAGTCCCATTTTATGATTCATAAATTTGGGACAGGGAAAAATTTACTTAACGAATTTATTGACTTTAGCCCCTAAACTGTCCCATCTTATGCTTCCATTAGTCCCATTTTATGGTTCAAGTGACAAATCTCGGAGAGTGACAAAAGAGAGATAAGGTTTAACTTCCATAAAAATCATGAATGGTTTGCCGATAAAATTGAGGCATTCCAACATCAAAATATTGTCCCTTAACTAAATAGCCCAGAATTCCTTTTTCTTCTCGCAAGCGATCTAAACAAGTAGTTAGCTGAAACTCCCCTTTATATCGCCAATTATTCTGAATTTCTGCTTCTAAATAATCGAAAATTTCAGGAGTAAGTACATATAGTCCAAAAACCCCCAGAAAATCTGAGGAAGCCATTCCTGGGACATGAAGATTAGTTTGGGCGTATTCTAGAGTCGGTTTTTCATACAGTTTAGTAACTTCTAAAAGAGAATTGGGCTTTTGCCAGACTCCCGTAACGCATCCTGCCTTGTGGATGATTGCTTCAGACATTACTGTTAATCCAATGACACTGCGCTCGCTTTGAGCAAAGGCTCTTAGCAATTGTTCGGCACAAGAAAGTTCGGTTTGGGTTTGATAGATATGATCTCCTAAGAGTAGCAAAAAGGGTTGATTGTTAACCCAAGTTTTGGCACAAAAAACAGCATGACCAAAACCTTCTTGGGATTCTTGAACCAAGAAAGTTATACGCTCCCCTAAATCTTGAAGATATTGGCTATATTCCCGATTTTCTGACGAAAGTTTGCCTAATAATTCCGCTTTGGGCGGAGCTTGGAAAAATTCTTGAAAAATTTCCAGGTCTCCTTTTTGCACCACAATGGCAACTTCTTCAATTCCCGCAGCGAGCGCTTCTTCCACAATTTTCAAGATAATTGGTTTGGCTCGACCATCGAGATCAATAATTGGTAGCAGTTCTTTTTTGATAACTTTAGTAGCAGGAAACATTCTGGTGCCAAAACCCGCAGCAGGAATAACTGCCTTTTTGACTTTGGAGGAAGGGGAAATAGTTAGATTTAAAGCTTGCATTTGAGGAAAATTCTGATGAATAATAGCGATCACTTGTTCTTGACTTTCTCGATCTCTAGCAACCAATTGGGCTGTGCCATCCCCTTGAGAGCCTACTCCTTTACCCCCGAAGATCAACGGCTGAAGTTCTGGATGATTTAGCAACAGGTGAAGCTTTGGGGCTGTTAATTGCTCTGGACAAGCTGGAATTAAATGATGATCAAATTCCTCTTGAACCTGATTCATCAAATTTCCTAGCTCTTTGCCATCTCCTTCCTTTACTGCTGCCACAGCTTTTTGGACAAATTTGGCGTTCACGACTCCTAAATATTGTTGAACATTTTGCTGAATTTGATTTTTAGCAA
>JASJDB010000366.1 GCA_030065315.1 Xenococcaceae cyanobacterium MO_167.B52
GATACTCTAGAATAAAGCGATCAACTAAACTAAACTTTGAATAGTTAATATTCTTCTTGTAATAGTATAGAAAGCATTTCGGGAGTAAAAGGGTTTATTCGTCCTTTTAATTGCTTAATCCAATCTTTTCGTCGCTGCCTTATTTTTTCCATATTAGGTAAAGCTAATTTTTTGAAGTCTTCACTATCTAAAGCTTGCTGAAAAAGTTTTATAGGTTCTTCATAATGATTCTCTATAAAATACCTATTTCACGTCTGGTGTGAATTAAAATTCAATAAGTGGATAAAGATTGAAAAGTAAGAACATCAATTCCAAACTGACGGCGCAGAAGAAGCCTTAAAGTATGAGAAGCAATCTTGGCTGCCATATGAGTAGCTAAACCGTTGACAGTCTTGTTAAGCAATCTCTCTGGATTACGACCAGTATTTTGGATTTCGTGAAAAACTCCTTCAATAGGCTGTCTGACTCGACCAATTAAACGTTTAAAATCAGGACTAACGGTAGGATGTTGATTAGAGCGTTGTATTGTCCAGATACGATTACCAGTAGAGTTAGTTACTTCTTCTTGCCCTAAAGGACTAGCTTCGCGTCGCCAATCTTGACCAATAAAACCTTTATCCCCATAAATATCGCTGTTGCGAACTAAATGAAGGACTCCGTCCACAGCTTGCCGTTCATCGGTATTAGCCGAAACCAAGTCATAGGCAATTGGTAATCCCTTGAGAGTTGAGATGACTACTAATTTATAGCCGAAATATTTCAACAGCGCGATTGCACAAGCTGCTTGCGAAGCAGCGTGCCTCGCGCTCATTTTCCTGGCAGCACAATAACCATAATCAGCACGGCCATAAAAATCACTGTGTTTCTTACTTCTTCTGTAGCCCACTACTGGTATTGGTTTGGTATCGATAATAAAGCTATCTGCATCCAATCCTCCTAGCTGTTCAACCCACTTTCTTCTGAGGCTTTCTAGCTTATGCTCTAGTCTTCGTAAACGTCTGTTAAATTGACTACGCTCTAATAAAGTTGGAAACCATTGCCCGTAATTAGCACTAGACGTTAATTAGTAATTATTAATTGAACCTACCCACCCATATTTTCCGTCAATGGTTCATCTTTGCCATAGCCATAAGGTTCGGCAATCACAACGGGTATTTCTTCAAAGTTTTCATGGTCAGGGGGGGAAGATACTAGCCATTCTAAACCGATCGCTCTCCAGGGGTTGTCACCAGCTTTTTTGCCCGAAATCCAAGAGCTAACCATATTTAATAAGAATGGTACAGTCGATACCCCTAATAAAAATGCACCAAGACTAGCTATTACATTCCAAAAGGCAAATTCAGGGTCATAGGAAGCGACACGGCGAGGCATTCCCATTAAGCCTAGAGGGTGCATGGGGACAAAGTTCAGGGCTGTACCAATAAAGGTTAAGTAGAAGTGGAGTTTACCTAAGCCTTCATAGTACATTCTTCCTGTCATCTTGGGAAACCAGTGATAAATCCCTGCGTAAATCCCAAATACTATAGTGCCGTAGAGTACATAGTGGAAGTGACCCACGATAAAGTAGGTGTTGTTAACATGAATATCAATGGGAACAGAAGATAGCATAATGCCTGTGATACCAGCAAAGACAAAGTTGATCAAACCGCCTAATCCAAAGAGCATTGATGTATCGAGACGTAGCTTCCCACCCCAAATTGTACCTACCCAGGCAAATACTTTAATCCCTGTGGGGACAGCAATCAGCATCGTACTCGCCATAAATAGAACTCTCATCCAGCCTGGTGTACCGCTAGCGAACATATGATGTACCCAGACCAGACCACCCAATACTGTAATGATTATGGAAGATATCGCCACGACTTTGTAGCCAAATAATGGTTTGCGGGCATAAACAGGAAAAATCTCGGAAAAAATACCAAATACTGGTAGAACCATCACATATACTGCGGGATGGGAATAGAACCAAAAGAAATGTTCAAATAGTACGGGGTTCCCTCCCTGGGCGGGATCGAAAAATGCCGTACCAAAGGTAAGATCGCACAGTAACATTACCACCCCAGCAGTTAAAGCAGGTAAGCCATAAAGTTGAATTATTTGTGCTGCCATTACTGTCCAGACAAAGGCTGGAGTTTTAAACCAACCCATGCCAGGGGCGCGCATCCGAATAATAGTGGTGACAATATTTAATGCCCCCATAATAGAAGATACCCCAGAAATAGCTACCGCCAAGAGCCAAATAAACTGACCATTAACTAGGTTTCCTGTAGGATTTTGCACGCTTTGAGGCGGATATGCCCACCAACCAGCCTGGGAAGGACCCCCAGGAACTAGAAAACTCAGGATAAACAGAATGCCAACTACGGGGATCATCCAAAAGGCTGCTGCATTGAGACGGGGAAACGCCATATCCCTTGCCCCAATCATTAGAGGCACTAGATAGTTAGCAAATCCTGATAGAACGGGAAATGTCCAGCCAAAGATCATGATTGTCCCATGCATGGTGTACAAGCCGTTATATACCGTGCGATCCAATAAATCTGGTTCGGGGGTGATCAATTCACCCCGCATGATCATGGCAAATATCCCTGCCACGAGGAAGAAGAAAAATGCGGTAAATATGTATTGAATACCAATTACTTTATGATCGGTACTAAAGCTAAAGTATTGTCTCCAGTCGGGTGGCGTTTTGGGAGTTTCAGGGATTAATTCTTGGGGATTGGTGATAGTGGTCATTTAGTAGTTATGTAGTTATTAGTTAGTCGTTGGTCATTGGTTATTGGTCGTTAATGCAAAAGAGAAAAAACAAAAAACGAATGATATACGCTTGCGCAAGCGCAAGCGCAAGCTCTACCCGCAGGGGCAGCGGTATCCTTTAGGACAAAGGACAAAGAACAAATTTAAGGATGATAATTAACCATCGGTGCAGGGGCAGGAACGACAGTTTTCCAACCTGCGGAGTCTGATTTTTGTTCTCTACGGGCATATTCGCTAGCTGCTTGATTGGGTGCAAGAGTTGGGATTTGTTTGGCTGCTTTTTTTAACCAGCGGTCATAATCTGCTTGGGATTCAACTACCACATCTGCTTGCATAGCAGCAAAATAGGTACCGCTATATTGAGAGTCCCGCAACCGATAGTTACCTTCTAGGATAGGGGTAAATTCAAAGTCAATGGTTTTGGCAGGAATAATGTCTTGTTTAACTCTAAAGGCAGGAATATAGAAGCCGTGAATCACATCTTTTGAGCGCAATTTTAAATGCGCCCTTTGATTAACAGGTAAATGTAACTCGGTACTGGTAACATTTTGGTCTGGGTAGCGAAAGATCCATGCCCACTGCTGGGAATCAACTTCAATCTCGGTCATGGATTCAACTGTACTTTGTCCTGTGTCTGCATAGGCAGCATCCATCATCTGAGGGAGATGAGCGATTTCCGTTGGACCATGAAGATCCATTTGGTCGTAGGTTTGGTAGCTGATTACAGCAATGGCGATTACGAGCAATAAAGGAATGGCTGTCCAGATTATCTCCAGCTTTATATTGCCTTCAATAGGAGGTCCATCACTAGTGTTGTAACGACCAGCCTGATAAAAAATGATGTTATAAAAAACTGCTAGAGTAACCCCCAGAAAGATAAAGGTACCAATACCAGTCAGTAAGCTAAATAAATCATCGTATAATATAGCTTCAGCTGATGCCTGTGGGGGAAACCAGGAGTAAGATAGCTGTCCTATCCAGAAGCTTACTCCTGCTAAGAATAAAGTGATTGCACCTAGAGTTATAATTCGTTTAATGTTCACCAAAAAACCTCACTTCAGAATAGTATTGGGATCTTGCCCCATCCTTAACAAATTTCCTGCGGTATTGTGAACGGCAAATTCAGCAGCTAGTTGCGCTCCTAAGGTACCGTGAAGATACATGATAAACATAATGACTAAACCTGCTAATAGATATCGCCACTGGACTTGACGACTGGTATCGCTACGCCAGACATAACGCTGGAACCCACGCCAAACAGTCATAGCAACAATTGCAGCTAACAGGAAAACTCCGCCAACACCATGCCAAAGCATAGTTTCGATAGATCCTAGTCCCCAAGTACTTTTGATATCTGGAGTCGAATCTACTAACATGATTTCATAAAAGCCAAATGCTACTGTTACAAAAGTGACAATCGAAGCTGCCAGCATGTTGTACCAACCTACGTCAAAAAAGTTGGAACGAGTAGCACCAATAGCTAAATATTTGAACACTACTTTATCAAAGGGAAATAATACCCCGACGATATCAAAAGCAATCCCAATGATAAATAAGCCTAAAGTGAGATGCACCAAATTAGGGTGCATGGGGATTTTGTACGGTAGTCCATTAGCTCCCAGTTGTCCTGAGATTTGATTGATTAATTCGGAATTCATGTACTGATAACTGATAACTGTTAACTGTTATAGAAGCCCTTCTTTTGCTGCTTCTACTACGGGGACTGTATGCAATCCATAAATCCAGACTAATTCATCACCTAGATAGACTTGGTAAAATACTAAACCAGTTAGCAAGAAACCTACAACTAAATATGCTATTGGCATCTTTTTGGGATCTTGGGAACGAATTACATAACGCCAGCCTGTAATTGTCGCAATTATTCCTGAAAGAGACCAGCCGATGATAGTGTGTAAGTTTAATACTGGTTCAACTGCATCATAAGCGATCGCTAAACCCGCCTCTATTTGTCCAAAAACAATGGCTATAAAGATGGAAATAGTGGCAAAAAACATATTCCACCAACTAACTTCATAGAGCTTATAATTTTTGCCAAAGTAACCTACTACATCACAAAAAAAAGCAAACAATACCATTGCAATTACAAAATGGACAACTATGGGATGAATTGTATCTGGATAGGGTAAATTATGGTCGTTTAGAGGAGGCAGTAGATTTTCTAACATTTTTTTTGAGAATCATTAATCAAATTCAAAACAGATTATTAATCCATACAATCGCTATTCTCATTGAGAACTGCTATGAATCCATTTGAATTTAGCTTGGGCTTATAATTCAATGGATTCATAACCTCTATTGCCATCATAAATAAGAAAATATTACCAAGTGCTTTTTTTTAGCTTTGCTTAAGAGCTCTCAATCAGCCCAGTCAAGGTGGCGTGAGTCCAAGGAACTAATTCGCAATAGAAGTGAGATATTATCAATAACTTGTTGATCTTTATCAAAAATTATTATTAACTTGAGAAAAATACAAGAGGGGAAATGGGAGCCAAGAATTAGTTCGCGGCAACTTGCCGCGAACTACCTGTTTTTTTGACACCAGGTTACATCACGCCCTTTTAGAGCAGTCAAATAAAAGTAAGATTAATTCGTAAGGGCTTTTGGGAAACGTCAGAGCTGACTCATTTCTGGGGCGAAGCCCGAGATTTCTTTCATCATTCCCTGATAAGTGGCGTCGAGTTCTTCCCCCAGATAGTAATAGGAGAGTTTTTCTCGGCAGTCGCTACCATGAACACTCCCGAGGACTCCCTGGAGCGTTGAAAACAGATTGTAAGCAACCAATGCCATGCAAAAAGAAAATAGAGCGGCTCTGGGATAGCCCAAAGTCTTGATCAGCCTTCGGCTGGGAGGCAGAGGGCAGAGGGCAGTCCTAAAGGATTCCCTTCGGTCAAGGCAGGAGGTTGTTTTTTCT
>JASJDB010000367.1 GCA_030065315.1 Xenococcaceae cyanobacterium MO_167.B52
TGTGATTCAGTTTCAGTTGTTTCACGTACTAAGGAAGAAGTTACCAAAGAACCGTGCATTGCAGAGAACAGAGAACCACCGAATACACCAGCTACTCCCAACATGTGGAAGGGGTGCATTAGGATGTTGTGCTCTGCTTGGAATACCAACATGAAGTTGAAGGTTCCAGAGATTCCTAAAGGCATACCATCGGAGAAGGAACCTTGTCCTAGGGGGTAGATTAAGAATACTGCTGTTGCTGCGGATACAGGTGCAGAGTATGCGACACAAATCCAAGGACGCATTCCTAAGCGGAAAGAAAGTTCCCACTGACGACCCATGTAGCAGAATACACCGATCAAGAAGTGGAAAATTACTAGCTGGTAAGGACCACCATTGTATAACCACTCATCTAAGGAAGCTGCTTCCCAGATGGGGTAGAAGTGAAGACCGATAGCGTTACTAGAAGGAACAACTGCACCAGAGATGATGTTGTTTCCATATAGTAAAGAACCTGCAACAGGCTCACGGATACCGTCGATGTCAACGGGAGGAGCTGCGATGAAGGCAATGATGAAGCAAGTAGTTGCTGCTAGTAATGTAGGGATCATTAATACGCCGAACCAACCAACATAGATGCGGTTGTTAGTGCTAGTGATCCACTGACAGAACTTCTCCCAAGAGCTGGAACTCTGGGTTTGTTGTAAGGTAGTTGTCATATTACGTATGATGGCGTTGAAATGAATGTATTTTTGATGTATGTAATCATCTTAGAGCAATTGTTAACTAATGTAACAAAAATAATCTTATCTATAATATTAGTTTTTCTTATGAATTTTAATTACTTACTTGTTGATATTGAAAACCAAGATTATTTTTGAATTCTGGAGTTAGTTGTTACAGAATTTAAAGTTATGTAGTCTTTTCCCTTGGGACAATAGAGACATAGGGTAAACTAGCCCTTAATTCCCGTAAACTTGGAGAACACTCGCTCAGGAGCGAAATAATCAATGTCTCATAGTGTAAAAATCTACGATACTTGTATTGGTTGTACCCAATGCGTGCGTGCTTGTCCTCTGGACGTATTAGAAATGGTACCCTGGGATGGCTGTAAAGCTGGTCAGATTGCCTCTTCCCCTCGTACAGAAGATTGTGTTGGTTGTAAGCGGTGCGAAACTGCTTGTCCTACCGACTTCTTGAGCATCCGCGTTTATCTAGGGGCTGAAACTACCCGTAGTATGGGGCTGGCATACTAAATAACAAAACCCAAATAAGAGAATAGCAATTTTAACTAAGCTATTCGTATATTTAAATGCAGTGTCGTTCAACTCAGAGTTATACTCGATTTAGAGGATAGTTTGAAAGTTGACGGCACTATATGTTTTTGGTGAACTATTAGATACTATGACCAAAATTGAAGCATCGTCTTATACGAATAGTCAAATTATTGCTTGGTTACGTGGCTTATACACCGTAGCCTTAGCCGACGGCAATTATGATCCCAAAGAACAAGAGTTGATCTCTCAATTGACTAATGATTTAGCTCAACTTGACAGCAATGCTCCCTTGGAACCAATCAGTCCTGAAGAATTAGCTACAGCTTTAGGAAAAGATCGGAATGTGGGAGAAAACTTTTTGCGAACCGCAGTATTGGTAGCAGTAGCAGATGGAGTTTATTCGCCCCCTGAAGATGAATTACTCCAAAAGTTCAGTAAGGCTTTAGACATTGAGGTAGAAGCTCTTAAATCCCTCGAAAATACTCTCTACAAACCAGAAATAGAATCAACAGTTGATTCTTCTTCAATCCATAAACCCCAGCCACGCCCAGATTTATTGCACCCTGTTAAAGATTGGCTGGACGATATGGAAATACAAGATTCTCGTCTTGCTCACTTTATTTGTAAAGTCATTCCTCCTCAATGTCCTTTTGAAAGGGATATTAATCTATTTGGGCGGACTATTGCTCATATTCCGCCTCTGTGTAAGTTAAATCCTCTTTATGAACAGTTTGTTGGATTAAGGTTTCGTTCTCTTACTTATTTGGCTGATGATTGTGAAGAGGATATTTCTGAATATATTTAAACCATTTCAAAATTCAAAATTTATTCATACCGTAACTGTGAAAAATTTCTTATTTTAAAAAATAGAGCTACAAACCCTTGTTTTTATATCAGTTTCCCCATTCAAGATTGAAGCAGATAGCTTAAGGTCTTAGGGTAAGTAATGGTAATTTAATTGACGTTGTAGCCATTTTTTTAATCCAAACAGTAAGAATGGACTGGCAATTCATAAGGTAAAAATAGATTCTCCAAATTCTGGAATAAAGGTGAGTTATTTCCCGTTCTACATGAGTTCAGACCAAATTTTGGCGACTCATTTGGCAAAGGTATTGTACAATTGCCTGATTTTGTAAAAGAGCCACCAGAAATTTGACTCCATGAGTTTTAGGATGAGCTTAACAAGGTGAAGGGAGGGAGTTGCTGAAGAGATGTCGCTCTTGAGTCTCAACGCCTGTAAATTTGTCTGAATTGGATATTTATTAGTCGGGAAGATTATGAGTCAAGTGAAAAATCCAGCATTATCCCAAGAGCCACGTTATGAACCAGCCATTGTGATGCCGATCAAACAGAAAACATCTCTTTTAGATTGGTTACGAGCTAATGACCGTCTAATTGCCAGGGAACATTCAGAACCAGATAAAATTGAGGCTCCTGAAGTGATGGACGATCTGTTAGATAATGAAGAGGATGACTTTGTTGATGATGACTTGGACGAAGACTAAAAGCAGTTTTTTAAATGGGATGGGAGTAATTATGCCTACTGGTGCAGCTAAACCAATAAACTATATTATCCCCAGTGCCGAACCCATTACTTAAATGAGGTGAGGGACGATTTAAGTGCCAAAACCCTTCTTCAACTTAGACTCTTTCAACTTGGGATTTTCAAAGGGGGATAGTTTTTTGGGGGTGGTGGGAGATATTCCAGAGGGACAACCCATTCTGAGCCATCAGACACAAGATATTTGTGGTCGGGGCGAGTTACTACTAACAAACCTTTGGTTCTGAGTCGATGGACGATTTTCTGACCTTGGCTTTGGGAAATCTGACCCAAATAAATGGTAAATGCCATCGCCTCTCTCAAGAGCGGAGCGGAATTGGATTCTGTTCCAGAGGTCATAGATTTACGGGTGTCACCATTAATCACCCACCCTAAAACACGATCTATTCCCAAGAAGACATCGCCAAATACGGTTATTTTAAAAGGGTGAGTTATTTCTTGTTCTACTAAGTAACAGCCTAAATCTGGCAACAGATTCATAAGTTTGCTCTTCATGGGACAACTAAGACCATAGTTTACTCGCTTTTCTCTTATTTAAGTTACTCTTCGTTGTGGTTTATTCTACTCTTTAATTAAGTATTATCTGACTAATTTAATTATTTTGGGTTGGGGGAATGCTCTACAAAGCTCCCTAATGTGAATAGTTTTACAATAATGGAAGAATAATTAGCTGTAATGTCCATTACTTCACAAGAGAAAATTCTGATTCCGCTTCGAGAACTCTATCGGCGAGACAAGCTCAACCGAAAACTGATTGCTGAATACGCTAATAACTTCAAGAAGTGTGACGTTTTTCTGTACAAAGAAGCCAAATTTTTATCTGAACGATTATCTGCCAATCAAATTGATTTTGATAGAGCTTTACTTCCAGTTAAATTACTTACTGTTGAGTTAGTTCCTCAATCGTGTTGGTTTTCCAATGTTCGAGATCATGTCCCGAAACCCACCTGGGACAAACTCAGAAAAACTACCTACCAACAAGCTCATTATCAATGTGAAGTCTGTGGTGGTCGTGGAAAGAGACATCCCGTAGAGTGCCATGAAATTTGGGATTACGATGACCTTAACTATGTTCAAACTTTAGAAGGATTGACGGCTCTTTGTCCAGATTGTCATCAAGTAAAACACATTGGTTTAGCTGGATTAAGAGGCTATGGAGAACAAGCTGAAGCTCATCTGGCTAAAATCAATGGCTGGTCAAAAGATGAAAGAAACGCTTATCTTGAGACTGTTTGGGAGACATGGCATCAAAGAAGTTCTCATGAGTGGACGTTAGATTTGTCCTGGCTTGAAGGGAATTATGGGCTCAAGATCAATCCTAAGAGATAATTCAATCTACAACGACATTAACGTTAATGTCGTGATGCTTACCCTATAATAAAAACGACATTAATATTAATGTTGTTTTTAAAATTATAGTTATAAATAACTATGACAGTAATCACAGCTTTCTGTAGTAGTGGGACAGGAAAAACCACTTTACTTACTCATTTGGCTTACTATGCAGCAACTAATAATATCTCCACAGCCTTGATTGAACTAGATAATCGTAATAGTCTAAAGCGTTGCTGCGGTCTTCCTAATTCTGAATTTACTACCAGTAATATTTTTGATTCGGATTTTAAAGGAGATTATGATTTTTTACCGCTTTGGGAATCCTATCTTAAAGGGAAAGCAGAAGTCTGCCAAACTAATAGAGAGAGTCTTTTAGCAACTGAAAAATTATTAGCCACTAAACCTCTGGGGATACTGAAGCTCAAAAAAATTCTCAAAAAATATCAACTCCCACATCAATTAATCTTACTAGATGCGCCTGGACAAGAAGGAGTGATGAGTGAGTCGGCAATATTAGCAAGCGATTATGTAATTTTATCAATTGAAGCCACTCCTAAAGCGATGATGGATGCTGTTCGTTTTGTACAAATCTTATTTAATTATGAAGAAGAGTATGATGTGGCTATTCCTGAAATTTTAGGCATTGTTGTTAGCAGATACAATCATGAATCGTCTAAAGCCAGGGATATTATGGAGCAATTACCTGATATTGCCGAAGAAATTGGAACAATACTGTTTAGTCCGATCCGCCATAGTAACGAATTTTTGAATTGTTATGATTTGGGAATTCCTTTACATTTATATCGTTCAGGACACAATGCCATACATGATTTTGACATTGATGGGAATGTGTTCAAAGATATGAGTGACAAAAAACTTCGCAGTTTAGATCGAAAATTCTATGAATCTTTACCTGCGATCGCTAAAACCGTAATACAAATTGTCAAGCATGGGTAGAAAAAAAGTTGATTACTTAGAAAGTTTCAGTAATGTTACCAGCCTCAAGAGAAGCAAAGAATTAGAGACTGCTAGGGCTAGAATTGAAGAATTAGAAAAAATCAGACAACAACTAGAAGAACAGCTCAAGAATTCTGCAAATGAGTCTTTTTTTGAGGTTCATGATGTCTCTTTAGACAAGATTGAAGTCAATCCCAACCAACCAAGAAAATCTTTTTTTGACGTGGTTGAGATGAAAAACTTGTTACTTACTCAAGGACAGCGACAACCAATTATTTTGGTAAAGATTCCAGGTCATGATAAATATATGATCTTTGATGGGGAAAGAAGATATCGTGCCAGTGTACTGCTGGGACTGAAGACAATAAAGGCTTTTTTTATTCCCTATAATTCTGACACTTTTGATCTAGATGTACTAATCACTGCTCTAAATAGAAAAGAAATCAATGCTCTTGATGAAGCTGAAAGTTTAATCAAAATTATTCAGCGATCACTTACTTTGAAGCCCTTAGAGATAGCTAATAAATTAAGTGCTTTTATTTCTTTTTTGCGTCGTCAGAAAAAACTGGAG
>JASJDB010000368.1 GCA_030065315.1 Xenococcaceae cyanobacterium MO_167.B52
AGAACTTCATATATCTGGTCATGAAAAACCTTACATTCACTCTGATAAGCAGTTAAAGCTGGTACTAAACCTGTTTTTAACCCTTCTAACATTTTCTGAGCTTCTGGTTCATGTTGCAATATCCATCTGTTTTCACTAATGTACCCAGGACTAAAAGTGCTTTCTTCTATTAACCAATGAGTAATATCATAGCGACGAATGAAACTTTTAAGTACTTCAGAATCATCTGTATATTGTGCCTTAATTAGATCCTTAACTCTTTGGCGATAGGGCTGATAATAACCCATATGATAGGGGATTGCGTGTTCTCGACTTACTAAAATAGAACGCTGAGTAAAAGCGGGTATATTACCTGCTTCACCAGTCAATGATGCCACAAGAGTATTTTTAGGCTGCTGCTGTAAAAACCGATATAAGCTATCTGCTTTACCCTCTCGGTATTTACTAGAAGGGAAAATATCGACAAAACTTGGATAAGCAATTATGGCAGTGGCAAAAACTGCCATCAAGGCAAAATTAGCAAGCTTTTTGCGGAAATAATTAGAACTTAGAGCTTTTTGTAATCCTTGTAAAATTGTTGTTAAAACTATGCCAGATGCGATCGCAATAATGATACGAGAAGTATGACCACTGTAGCGACCAGGAAGATGTAATTCAAACAAGGTAGCATTGGCAATGATAAACATAACCACTGATACTACTATCAGTTGAGGTAGGATATAAACCTCTTTTGTAACCTGTCTAACTAAGGGAAATTGCTTGGGAAACTTCATAATTAGAGGTAAGAAAAATCCCAAGATTACTATAACAGGAGTATAAAGCGAGCGCGGTAATAGCCCACTTCTACCATCATCAAAAATATAACCCCAAAAAGTGTTGGCAAAAAATTTTGCTTTAGGTCCAGGTTGAAATTCTGGTAATTCTAAAGCTTGGTCGCGGGTTATGATAGGAGCATATTCTGAGACATGAATAGCGTAGGGAAGCATAACGCTAAAAGCAACACCTAAGCCCACAAAGCAAAAGAAGTAGTCATCACTATTGCTTGATAAATGGGGAGTCACACCACGCCATTTAATTAATTGCACTAATAGCATTCCCGCAGCGATCAATACACACTGAGGATAAAAAAGTCCTAATAAGGCAATGGTTATAGCACAGGAAAAGAGAGAACGCTGACTAAGATAGTAGAGAAAAGCCAAGAAGATTGGATAGACAAAGGCTCTAGGTGTACCAGAAATGATATCGTCTTTCATCCACAGAATTTGACTTAACAACAAAGTTGTAATGAAGCATCCTGAAGGAACGGGAAAGATTTTTTTAGTTAGTAGAAAGCAGTAGCAGCTTGCAATCAATCCTAATATTGAGGGTAAAAACTTGTTAAGCACAAAGGGATTAATACCTAAGTGTGTCCCTAAACGATATACAGCCTTGTAGCCTATGGGAGCAACAGATTGGAAATAGTCTGCGATTAGGTCATTGGGAAACAAACCAGGATCAAGATAGCGCATCATCCAAAACACGTGCTGCCTGGCATCATCTTGTACAATCCACTGACCATCAAAGGCTTCTTTAAGTGCCATCAAACCATAACTAAGAGAAAATACTATGGTTAGAATGTACCAGAAAAGCCACTTGCGATCGCTTTGTTTAGTTCCAGGCTCAAAGGTAAAATAACTTCTTAAAGACGGGCTTATCATACAAAAGTGCAAAATATTTTGTTAAAAAGGGAGGTATTATACAAAGGCGATAGTAGCTAGAGGCACTGCTATGGCATTACTGTCTTAAAAACTTAATTACTTGTATTTTGTTTATTTAGGTTCAATATACAGTAAGTGAAAACACTTATATGTCAAGATTTTGTTATTATTTTGGAGAAAATATGTCTAAACTGTATATTTGAAGCTGAAATCTTATATTTGAATACTTGGATTAATACCTAGAAACCTTGAAGATGCTGGATCTTACCCCTCAGAATTAACTAGATTTAGAGAGTACTATTTTTAACCAGTCGAGGATCTTTAAGTACTTAGGCATAATTATTTACATATTGATAATTCCTGATTGCCTGTTCCGATGCCCTATTGCCTTTCTTGACGGTGTAATTAATTTTGACGGCGAGAGAGGCTCCCGGCTAGGGAGCATCTCTACACGCGCAAGCGACTGCCGTAAGGCTCGCCGTGTTGCACGACTGCTTATTAGCCTATGTACGGTCTGATACTAAATCTTGTTCAGATACACTAATTATAAAGTTGTGATGAAGTAGCCCTATGGGAAATAGGTCATTTTGATTTTAGATTTTAGATTTGGGATTTGGGATTTTCCCTTGCTTGAAAGTCAGGGGCTTGTTTTTAATCCAAAATCGGCAATCCAAAAGCCAAAATGGTTTTGTCACGACAAGAGAAATTTAGTTTCCTTAATCATCTCAATTAAAAGTGGGTTTTGAGAATTAGATTTAGTATGAGAGGGGGCGACAATTGGTTTTTATTGTTGAATCAATCAGTTTGCCATTTTACATGATCTATAATACCAGGGCATATCTTAGGTAGTATTTAGGCATTTAACAACATAATTGTAATTTACAATTGTAAAAAATCAAGCTATCATGATAAATCGTGAGTTTTTAAATTAGTCATGAATGCGGAAGCAATTATACGTTCGATAGAGGCAAAGCACCTCAAATCAGATCTGCCCGAAATTTATGTTGGTGACAGCATAGAGGTGGGAGTAAGGATCAAAGAAGGTAACAAAGAAAGAGTTCAGCCTTACCGAGGTACAGTTATCGCTAAACGTAATGGTGGTATTAATGAGACTATCACTGTACGGCGTATTTTCCAAGGTGTTGGTGTAGAAAGAGTATTCTTGTTACATTCTCCCATTGTGGCTCACATTAAAATTGAGCGTCGTGGTAAAGTACGTCGTGCTAAATTATACTATCTACGAGATCGCGTAGGTAAGGCAACTCGTATTAGACAACGTTTTGATCGTTCCATTTAACAAAATACCTAATAGTTATCACCAAGCAATAACAAAAAGTTACCGAGATAGGGTATCATTGAGGTTAAGCGAACTTAGTATCTATGTAGATAGTTAAAGTTCAAGATGCGTCCTTAGTTCAGATGGTAGAACGCTGGTCTCCAAAACCAGATGTCGAGGGTTCAAGTCCTTCAGGGCGCGTAAGCCTTCAAAAATACTAGGTCTAGGATTCGTTAAATCGGGAAGACTGTCAGCCGTTGTATAATTAATCTGGAAGTCATAACCTCAAGAATCTTCAAGAGAAATGCTCAGAGTTGCTAGATTCAATCTGAGACTCTTACGTCTTGAGCTGACAAAAATTATAGCTGGATTAGTAATAATTTAGCCCCGATTCCAAGGTGCTTTTACCAGTTGGATAGGGTAAATACCATAGCCACTATTGGGGAGGGAAGATAGCCTTGGCAAAAAATAAGACAGTTGGACAAGAAACCGCCGAACTAAGCGCGGTAAATGACAGTAGCAATGTATCCAAGTTTTTGGGAGAAACAAAGGAAGAATTAGCTAAAGTAGTTTGGCCCTCTCGGCAACAACTAATCAGTGAATCTGCTGCCGTAATTTTAATGGTCATTTTAGTTGCTTCAGTAATTTATTTGGTAGATAACTTTTTTTCTTGGTTATCCACATTAGACCTATTCTTTGGATAAGGTCACGCCTACCCTGTCTAAAAGAGCAACGTTTGCTTAGACTTAATAAAAGTGTTCCTAACAATGAATAGTATTCCTGACACACCAGAAGAAAGTGAAGTTAAGCAGCCACCAAAGCCTCAAGGCAAACCTCGTTGGTATGCTGTACAGGTAGCTTCTGGCTGCGAAAAACGAGTTAAAACTAATCTAGAACAGCGTATTCATACCCTAGACATATCTGATCGGGTACTACGAGTGCAAATACCCCAAAGTCCCACAGTAAAAGTGCGTAAGGATGGCTCTCGTCAACATGGTCAGGAAAAAGTCTTTCCTGGATATGTACTAGTTCAGATGATTATGGATGATGACGCTTGGCAAGTAGTTAAAAACACTCCCAATGTTATTAACTTTGTTGGAGCAGAACAAAAACGTAACTATGGTCGAGGTCGTGGTCATGTTAAGCCTCTTCCCCTTTCTCCAGGTGAAGTAGAACGGATCTTCAAACAAGTGGAAGGGCAAGAAGCACTCATCGAAGTAGATATGGCAATAGGGGACAAAATTATGGTTCTCTCTGGACCATTTAAAGACTTTGAAGGAGAAGTTATTGAAGTTAGTCCCGAAAGAAGTAAGCTCAAAGCCTTATTATCTATTTTTGGACGAGATACTCCAGTAGAATTGGAATTCACCCAAATTGAGAAACAAAATTAGTTAAAAGATGCCTAGAAAAGTTGTATCACTGATTAAATTAGCTTTACCCGCAGGAAAAGCTAACCCTGCACCTCCCGTTGGTCCAGCTTTGGGTCAACATGGTGTTAACATTATGGCTTTCTGTAAAGAATACAATGCCAAAACATCAGACAAAGCAGGATTGATCATTCCTGTAGAAATATCTGTTTATGAAGATAGAAGTTTTACTTTTATCCTGAAAACTCCCCCGGCATCAGTTCTAATTAAGAAAGCAGCAGGGATTGAAAAAGGAGCTAGTGAACCCAACAAACAAAAAGTTGCCACCATTACTAAGGCTCAACTCAAAGAAATTGCGGAAACTAAAATGCCCGATATTAACGCCAATGATATTGAAGCAGCAATGAAAATTATTGCTGGTACAGCAAAAAATATGGGTGTTGCAATCGCAGATTAGGCATACCCAACCCAAAGATTCAAACTTACTTAGATCAGGGGAGAAGTTATAACTTCGCTATTTACCCAAGGAGAAATAAATGGCTAAAAAATTATCTCGCAGAATGAAAGCAGCCTCGGAGAAGGTTGCAGAAAAAGCTTACGAACCCTTAGAAGCACTTAACCTACTCAAAGAAACGGCTACTGCTAAATTTGATGAAACAGCAGAAGCTCATATCAGACTAGGAATTGACCCCAAATATACCGATCAACAGTTGAGAACCACCGTAAGTCTGCCCAAAGGTACTGGTCAGACAGTAAGAGTAGCGGTGATTGCTCGTGGGGAAAAGGTTAAAGAAGCAGAAGAGTCAGGAGCAGATATTTTCGGCTCAGAAGAACTGATTGAAGATATCCAGAAAGGGATGATGGATTTCGATATTTTGATTGCTACCCCTGATATGATGCCTAAAGTAGCTCGTTTAGGTAGAGTACTAGGACCCAAAGGTTTGATGCCTTCTCCCAAAGGTGGTACTGTCACTGCGGATTTACCCAAGGCAATTAATGAATTTAAAGCTGGTAAATTAGAATTTAGGGCAGATAGAAGTGGTATTGTCCATGTCAAATTTGGAAAAGCTTCTTTCAGTGCTGAAGACCTTTTGACAAACCTCAAAGCCTTACAGGAAACTGTGGATCGTAATCGTCCCTCTGGTGCTAAAGGTCGCTATTGGCGCAGTGTTTATGTCTCTTCTTCTATGGGACCTGCGATAGAGGTGGACATAAGCGCCCTAAGAGATTTACAATTAACCGAGGCAGAATAAAATAAAGCCTTTCGTTCCAAAATTTAATATTTAGAAATCACTGATACCAGAGACAGCAGGTGCTAAAAGCTTAATTTCCTGCCGAGGTAAGTGTCTAACAAAGTTTTTAACTTTCTTATCTTTGAGGATAAATAAAAGATAGGAAAGATTAACTAGGCATGACTTCTGGCAAACAGCTAGAGGTCTTATTTTATGGTCGGAAACATTCCCACCAGATTAAGGAGGTGACAACCGAATGGGGAGAACCCGCGAAAACAAAGCAGAAATTATTGAGGGACTCAAGCAAGACTTGAGTGAAGCTCAACTTACTTTTGTCGTCGATTATAGTGGGTTGTCTGTAGCTGAAATCACTGATTTGAGAAACCGTCTGCGTCCTATTGGCGGTAGCTGTAAAGTTACCAAAAATACTCTGATGCAGATTGCTATTGATGGTGATGATAACTGGCAACCAATGGGGGAATTTCTCAAAGGTACTTCTGCTTTCCTCTTAGTAGGAGAAGAAGTAGGTGCTGCTGTTAAAGCATATAAGGAATTCCAAAAAGCCACCAAGAAAACTGAACTTCGCGGTGGTGTAATGGAAGGTAAAGCTTTGACTAAGCAACAAGTTGAAGCATTAGGGGACTTACCAACCAAAGAACAGCTATACGCTCAAATTGCTGGTGCAATCAATGGTGTAGCAACTAAAATTGCAATCGGAGTCAAGGAAGTTCCTGCGTCTCTGGCAAGAGGTATCAAAGCTATATCGGAAAAAGAAGATCAAGCTGCTGCATAAAGCTGGTTAATTTATTGTTTATCTAGATAAGGAGTCAAACGAATGTCTGCTGTAGAAGAAATTCTCGAAAAGCTAAAAACCCTGTCTCTTTTAGAGGCTGCTGAATTAGTTAAAGGAATCGAAGAAACTTTTGGTGTAAGTGCTGCTGCATCTGCTGGAGTAGTTATGGCTGCACCTGGTGCTGCTGGTGGTGCTGCTGAAGAAGAAGAAAAAACTGAATTCGACGTTGTCTTAGAAGAGGTACCCAAAGATAAGAAAATTGCCATTCTTAAAGTGGTACGTTCTATTACTGGCTTAGGTCTAAAAGAAGCTAAAGCTATGGTAGAAGAAACTCCTAAAACTATCAAAGAAGGAGTACCCAAAGAGGATGCGGAAGATACTAAGAAGAAACTCGAAGAAGCTGGTGCAAAAGTAGCAGTTAAGTAATTTCTAGTTTTATTATTCAACGCTAATCAGTCATAGCCACATAAATTTAGGCTATGACTTTTTTATAACTGAACTTACCTCGTATTAATGTACTTATCAAGCCTACAAGGCTAATATCAAATCACTAAATGTTTGCTACACATAAAGCATCTACAATAAACACGGATTTTCATGGTGAAAAACAGCCCTTAAATATCGTCAATTTCCTGCTCAACCAACCAACGGCGAGCATACTTGCGAATAATCTGAGGGATGTTTACACTTGTTTTACATTTTGTTAAAGCCTTGATGAAGGTAAGCAAAAATCAGTAGATCTAAAAAGAAATTAAAGCTCCCCAATATAGTTCATAGGAACTATAAAATGACTAAGATTCAAGGCAGTAACTCAGATGTAATATAATTACAGCTTATATTCCATCTAAAA
>JASJDB010000369.1 GCA_030065315.1 Xenococcaceae cyanobacterium MO_167.B52
AGCGCAAAAATTGTATTTTGGGAAGTCACCGTGTCCCGACCCTAAACAATCTTGTACTTATGTGTAACTATGTTTAGTTTTTTAGTAGGTGGCAATGCTGATAGAGGTTGGGTGTTACACTAAATCTTGTTTAGATACAACACTTTAAATTTTTAAGCTCACCCCACGCTTAAAAGACGTGGGATTTAACGTTGATCGTTCATGGTTCATGGTTCATCGTTTCAATTAACAATCAACAATTAACAATCAACGGGCGGTGTTTCCTCCCTAGTTTAAAAGTATAGGGCTTCCACACCGCCCCTTTGTGTGAGAATTTAGAATTCAGAAAGGTTTAAGCTAATTCTACACTTTAAACTAAGAGTATACCTTGGTAAGCGGATTTAGTGTTAACTATAATTTTGATCAAGTATTAAATATGAAAAAAGATGGTTGGACTGACACAACCATCAAAAACTTATTGAAATACTCTTGGCAAAGTAAAAATGACCATGAAGATCAATTATTTATACTTTAATCATTAATTGTGAAAAATTAGAGAAGGATTGAATCAATGATGGCTGATAACGCCACTATTGTTGGGACAGTTATGTTCTCCTTAATAGAAATAATTATGCCTAACTAAACACCACAGTACGATTGCCATAAACCAAAACGCGATTTTGTAAGTGTAACCTGACCGCATGAGCTAATACTAGTCTTTCTAAGTCTTTTCCTTTGCGGATAAAATCAGCTACGGTGTCCCGATGACTTACATGGACAACTTGCTGTTGAATAATTGGTCCTTCGTCTAAATCTTCTGTTACATAATGAGCTGTTGCACCAATAATTTTAACTCCTCGATCATGGGCGCGATGATAGGGTTTGGCTCCAGGAAAAGCGGGTAAGAAAGAGTGATGAATATTGATTATATTGGGAAATTCTTGAACTAAATTAGGACTAAGAATTTGCATATATTTAGCTAAAATTACTAAATTTATCTCATATTTATGTAGCAGTTCTAGCTGTTTTGCTTCTTGTTCTAGTTTATTTTCTTTAGTGATGGGAAGATGATAAAAGTCAATATTGAATTGTTTTGCGATCGCTTCTAAATGGTCGTGATTACTAATAATTAAAGGTATTTCTGCTTTTAATTCCTTAGCCTGCCATCTCCACAATAAATCTAATAAACAATGATCTTGTTTAGTTACCCAAATCGCCAATTTTGGTACAGTATCAGAAAAATGAAGTTGCCACTGAGCTTCTAAGGGTTTAGCGATCGCATTAAAAGCAGTTGCGATCGCTTCACGAGGCAAATTAAACCCTTCCAATTGCCATTCTAGGCGATTGAGAAACAGACCCTTACTGAAATCCGTATGTTGATCGGCATGAATAATATTACCTCCGTTAGCATAGATAAAGTTGGCAATCTTAGCTACCAATCCAGGACGATCACGACAGGAGATAAGTAACGTTGCTGTAGCAGAATCCATAGTTATCAAGATATATTTTAGTTAAAAATTAACATTCTAATTTGGGCATACTATTCATATCTCAGTTAATAATCCAAATTAGTTAGTTTTACTGAAAAAGAAATCAACAAATTATACTGTAGATTTTGGACTATCTGTTAAGCTTGACCCATATCGTTAAATTTCAATAATTATGAACATTAAGGATAATTTTCCACAGAACAATGCTATAGGAGCTATTGGGGAAGAACCAGTTACCGATATATTTGATGATAATAATCAATCTCAGGATGTGAATAGTTCAGAAAACAAAGAACTAAATGGATTAGATGACTTATGGGATGATAAAAAAACTACTATTCAAAATCAGGATGATCTAGACAATCAAGACCCTCTTTCTTTTCTGGATGAGACAATTGATGATTTAGACTTGTCTGTTAGTAACTCTCTACAAGAAGACAATCTGCTTCTAGAAAAAGACTCAGACTTAAGCTTAATAGAAACAGCCTTAGACGATGCAGAAGACTTATTACCTTTCATAACAGAAAATACTAATAATCAAGCTAAAGAACAAGATTTAGCAAGGGAAATAGATTTAGACTTTATCGATAATATCAATAATAGCGAACCAGACTTAGACCAATTATTAGCAGAATCAACAGCAGAAAATTCAGTTTCAGATCAAAGTCTGGCAGCATTGGATTCAGATTTAGAATTAGACCTGGGTGCTGATGATTTAGGGGGATTAGATAATCTGTTAGATGAATCTAATACTGGTGATTTAGGTGGGCTAGATAATCTGCTAGATGAATCTGATGCTGGTGATTTAGGGGGATTAGATAATCTACTAGATGAATCTGATGCTGGTGATTTAGGGGGATTAGATAATCTACTAGATGAATCTGATGCTAGTGATTTAGGGGGATTGGATAATCTGCTAGATGAATCTGATGCTAGTGATTTAGGGGGATTGGATAATCTGCTAGATGAATCTGAGGGCAATATAGAAAGCTTAATAGAATCAACAGAGACAATTTCCGTTCCTGAATACGTCCCCATTGCCCAAACAGTAGTACCAAAAATTAGTAAACCAGTAGCAGCAGCCCCCAAAGCCTTCGAGCAGACTATGCGGGTATCGGTCAAAAAACTCGATAATCTCAACAATATGATCGGGGAGTTGGTAGTAAAAAGAAATCGTTTAGAAGAAGATCAAGAGAGAATCCGCCGTTTTCTAGACAACTTGCTCAACTACGTCCAATCTCTAGGGGAAATGGGCGCGAAAATGCACGATCTTTATGAGCGATCGCTTTTAGAAGGAGCTTTAATTGCTGCTCGTCAAAACAATCAATCTACCTCTGGCAGGAAAACATCAAGCTTTATTGATGTACAAGACTCCTCTTCTGATGATGATGATGGACTAGATGCACTGGAATTAGACCGTTTCACAGGATTCCACTTACTCTCTCAAGATATTATCGAACTAATTGTTCGTGTGAGAGAGGCATCTTCAGATATTCAGTTTGTAGTGGACGAAACTGATAAAGTTACTCAATCTCTGCGACAGGTAACTACCCAATTACAAGAAGGAATCAACTCTTCAAGAATGGTTCCTTTTGAGCAAACCACAGATCGTTTACCCAGGGCAGTTAGAGACATTTCCCGTAAACTCCAAAAACAAGTGGATCTCAAAGTAGAGGGCAAAGATGTTTTAATTGACAAAATGATTGTGGAGAATCTCTACAATCCGATGACTCACCTAGTTAATAATGCCATTACCCACGGGATCGAAACCCCAGAAAAAAGGGCTAGTGTCGGAAAACCAGAGACGGGAACCGTTAATATTCGTGCCTTTCTTCAAGGAAACCAAACCGTTATTACGGTGTCAGATGATGGGGCAGGGATTGATCCAGAAAGAGTAAAATCCAAAGCAGTAGAAAAAAATCTGATCACTTGGGCGCAAGCACAAAATCTTTCCCAACAAGATATTTATGATTTTCTATTTCACCCTGGTTTCAGTACCAAAGACAAAGCGGATGACTTTGCTGGTAGAGGGGTAGGGATGGACGTTGTTGCCACAGATTTAAAGAAAATTCGCGGTACTATCAGTATTGAATCGGAAATTGGTCAAGGCACAATTTTTACTGTCAGATTACCTCTAGTTTTGAGTATTTGTAAAGCTTTATCTTGTGTCTTTAATAACTCTCGTATTGCCTTTCCTATTGATGGGGTCGAAGATACTCGGGAATATGCGGAAAGCGAAATTCAAACCAATGCCAATGGTGTTAAATGTATTCCTTGGAACAATACCTTTCTGCCATTTCAGCCTTTGAGTAATTTACTGTTATACAATCGTCGGATTGGTCGAGGCGGTATTTATAACAGTGATCAACAAGAGGAAACTGTCTCAATAATTATTCTCCGCAGTAATGATAACTTACTAGCAGTAGAAGTAGATCAAGTTTTTGGTGAACAAGAAATTGTAATTAAACAAATAGAAGGACCCATCCCCAAATCTCCTGGTATTGCGGGGGCGACGGTCTTAGGTGATGGAACAGTAATGCCCATCGGAGATGTATTAGAGTTAATCGAAATTGCCCAAGGTAAGAGAACTATCGAACTTGGATTTAATTTCTTAGACGATGGTCATAGTTCTAAACAAACTCAGTCAGACAGTATTGCTAATGAACCTATGGTATTGGTAGTGGATGACTCCATTACAGTGCGCGAGCTACTAACCCTCAGTTTCAACAAGTTAGGCTATCGTGTAGAACAGGCAAGAGACGGTCAAGAAGCCTGGAATAAACTCCGTGGGGGATTACCTTGCGATATGATCTTCTGTGATATTGAAATGCCCAGAATGAATGGTCTAGAATTGCTCTCTAATCTTCAGAAAGATGAGAATCTGAAAAAACTACCTGTAGCAATGTTGACTTCTCGCGGTGCGGAAAAACATCGCAAAATAGCTACAGATTTGGGAGCAGAAGCCTATCTGACCAAACCTTATACAGAAAAAGATTTGATGGATGTCGCACAAAGACTAATTGAAGTTAATCGTGCCAACAAAGAAGCAGAGTTAATGGTTGTCAATACCAAAAAAACACTTCACAATCATCCTTCAGAATCAGAATTCAAAGAAAATCCCCTAATTTTAATTATTGATGACTCTGTTACAGTTAGAGAATTATTATCTATGACCTTCAAAAAATCTGGCTATCGGGTAGAACAAGCTAAAGATGGTCAAGAAGCTTTAGATAAGCTTAAAGAAGGATTAAAGTGTGATATTGCCTTCTGTGACATTGAAATGCCTAGAATGAATGGTCTAGAACTGTTGGCTAATCTCCAAAAAGACGAAAAACTATCTCGGCTACCCGTAGCAATGTTGACCTCTCGTGGCGCACAAAAAATGCGTAACATTGCAGCTAACAGGGGAGCAAAAGGTTATTTTGTTAAACCCTATGTGGAAGAAACCCTACTGGATGCTGCAACTAGAATGATGCGAGGAGAAATGTTAATTGAACACATTGATTTAGATGAATAATCAGTTATCAGTTATCAGTTAACCACTAACCACTAACTACTAACTACTAACCACTAACTCTATAAACCAATATCCCTAAGCATCCGTAAATGTTGAACTATGGGTACAATTGTATTTGCCGCGATCGCACCACTAGCAGCTACCGCAGGTAATCCAATACCAGGAAAAGTAGAATCTCCACAACATAATAAACCAGGTATGGGAGTATTTGCGCCAGGAAACAAGGCTTTTCCAGCTTCGATAGCGGGACCATAAGAGCCTCGATGACGGCGTAAAAAACCCTTGTGGGTCAAAGGAGTACCTACCAGAGTGACTTCACAACGGGAACGAATATCAGGAATAACTCGTTCTAAAGCTTGCCACATAACTTGGGAGCGAGCTTGTTTTTGGGCTTGATATTCGGGACTATTACGTTTCATTCCTGACCAGATTGCGTAAGGTTCATTGCCAGGAGTATAGACATGAATATTGTGTTTTCCCGATGGTGCTAGGCTGGGGTCTAAAACTGAAGGAATTGAAACAACCACTACATTTTGAGGTGCAGTAACTCCTTTTTGCCAATCATTCACTACGATATAGTGGCACTGTAAATCTTCGGGTAATCCAGTAGCATCAATACCCAGATGTAAGTGCATAAAACTCTCACATTCTGGAGTTTCTTTTCTAGCTTCAATCAGCTTACGAGTTACTCTATTATTTGGCAATAGTTTGAGAGTATCCCAAATCGAAGCATTAGAAATTACTGCTTTACTAGCAATCAGTTCTTTTCCTCCCTTTAACCTCACTCCCACTACCCGACTATTTTTCAGGATAATTGATTCTACAGGAGCATTTAACAACAATTTTCCGCCGTATTTCTCCAAACCTCTAACCAAACTATCCACTAGCGCACCACTGCCTCCAATAGGATAATCTAATACTACTCCTGGCTTATACCATTCAGCGAACATAAAAGCCATTTCAGCCCCACTTGTACCACTAGCAGGTAATCCTGATAGTAAAAAGCAGAGTAAATCTAACCAATTACGAATAAACTCATCTTTCACCACTCCATCCATAATGGACTTAAAAGCTCCTGTCAGTCTCAAGATATTAGGAGTATGCCAAACAGTAGCAGGGAGATATTGAGCAATGGACAATATCGCACTAAGATCATATCTAATTGCCAAAGGAGGAATAGCATTAACTGCTGCTGCTAATGGCTCCATTTCCTGTTGTAATCTGCGCCATTCCCTAACTGCGGATTCTCCGCGAATTTGCTCTAAAGTTTTACAAAAGTCATCCGCCCCGACAGTAGTATTAAAGTCTCCTTCTGGCAAAAGACAACCCCAAGTATCGTAATTTACCCAATCTAAATCTTCTTCAATAGCATCTAAAACTTGCTTTAAAGGATTGGTTGAGGGAGTATAAGACATTCCCGAATAGAGGGAAGGACCCGAATCAAACTTATAACCATCTCTAGTAAAACTGTGGGCAGCACCACCCCCAATAGAATGGGCTTCACAGATTGTAACCTCAAAGCCGTACTTAGCTAGTAAAGCACCGCAACATAGACCACCAATACCACTACCAATAATAATTATTTCCATTGTTTTAAAATTTTGATTATAAAAAAAAAAGCCGAATTTACAGATTCAGGTACAATGTGTCAACCAAGTTCACTAACAGTGAAAAGATACTATGAACAAATCACTTAGGTATAGAAGTCATCAAATTTCCCGTTACTCTGCTCTGACCTTAGCATTATTGGCAATAGGTTTGCCTTTGGTAGGTTGTCAAAGTGGTGGTGATAGTGGCACTTCCACGACGGGTAATGGTACAGGGTTAAAATTAGCAACTCTAGTGCCAGTTACAGGAGATTTATCTTCTATCGGGCAGAATATGCCTGTAGCGGTAAAATTAGCAGTGGATACCATAAATGCTTGTGGTGGCGTGAATGATAATCCTGTGGCTTTAGTTCAAGCAGATAGTCAAACCGATCCCAGTGTGGGAAGCACTGCTATGACTCAGTTAACAGAGGTAGATAAGGTAGCTGGAGTAGTAGGAGCTTTTGCCAGTAGTGTTTCTAGTTCCGCGATTGATGTTGCAGTGAGAAATAAGGTGATGATGATTTCTCCTGGTAGTACTAGTCCTGTATTTACTGACCGAGCTAAAAATGGCGAATTTAACGGTTATTGGGCGCGTACTGCTCCTCCAGATACCTATCAAGCCCAAGCTTTAGCAGCTTTAGCCAAAAAACAAGGTTTTAACAATGTTTCTACCGTAGTGATTAATAACGACTATGGTGTGGGG
>JASJDB010000370.1 GCA_030065315.1 Xenococcaceae cyanobacterium MO_167.B52
ATTGAATAGGGTAGATTGTGTTTGCGAATCTCAAAGTTTAACTCTGCAATCAAAAAGCCACTAACATCTTCGTGAGAACCCGTTGGTAACATCTCAACAATTACACCTTCAATTAATTCGTAACGTTTATTGTCTTCTGGATACCATTCCAGAAACTCTTCAAAACTCAAAGATTTTGTTTGTGACGCAACCATTTTTAACGCCTCGCGATCGCTTTTATTTAATAAATATACTTGAATCTACATTAAAGAAATTACCTAATAGTTTAGCAAGATCGCTATCAATTTTTAATTTTCCATCTAATACTCTGGTGACCATATCTTGAGAACCTAATACTGTTACTAAATCTTCTGATACAATCCCTTTTTGTTCCATCAAAAAATGCAAAATTGACTGAGGTGTTGATGTAACTCCAGGTTGATAATATTCCTGCTCAAATTTTTCGATTAAAGCAACTAATAGATCGTACAATTCGGTTTCTTCTGGAGTACGATTATCTAAGTACATTAATTGTTCTACAACCTTAAGGGCAGTCTCATTATCCGCTTCGTTTTTAATAACTTTAGGTTGATATTGACATAGTAATTCTTGGTATTTCTTTTGATTAAAAGTAAGGGTCATTTTTCCACCTATTTTTATCATATTCTGCGTGAGTCAAAATATATTTTATATAAATCAATTGTCTTTCATAATCTATGCTAACAATCAGACGATACTTATTGCCTTTGATATTGAATACAGTAAAGTTTCCTACTGCTTCTGCTTGAGGAAAAACCGATTGTACGTCAATTAAGTTCTTCCAATTGGCTTTGCTGGCAATTTTATACCAGGTGTCTAGAGGAACTAAACTATCCCCATATTTTTTATTAAACTCGCGCAAACGCCTATAACTAATTATGTGCATTTACTCATGAAAATGATATGTTTTGTGTCTTGTGATTAGGCTTGATTATTATATAAAATGTTAAAAACAGCGATGCTTTTATAGCGGTATCCTTTAAGACAGCTAGCTTCATCACACAGCACAATGTAAACTCAAATCAATAAGTAATTCCGTAAAAAATCAATCAGACTCAGACAGAGAAGATATAATCGCGCAAGAAATATCTTTCTACTTTTTTGATTTTTGCCCATGAGTCAGCTAATAACTTCACCTGAAGAATCCCAGGAAAAACACGATGCCCCAGATCCCAATCGCGCATCACCCTTTGCTAAGTTCTTTTTTCTGAAGACAATATTTGCCATTCTACTATCTTTGCTGATGATTGTAGGGGGAGTATTAGGTGCAACTTCAATGGTTAAAGAAGGTAATCCTGATATCAATGTTGCGATCGCAACTGTCCAAACAGATTGGGGTGGTGCTGACCCTGAAACCATTGAAAATCAAATTACAGATAAGATTGAAAAAGAGTTAAAGTCTCTCAAGGGTTTAAAGAATTTAGATAGTGCTTCTTTTGACGGATCGTCTTTAATTCAGGTAGAGTTTGTTGCCGAAGCACCCATTGCCGAGTCAATTTCTCTAGTCAGGGCGGAAGTAGATGAAGCTAAACCAGAAATTTCTAGTGAAGCAGAAGAACCAAAGGTAGAGCAAGTCTCGACTCAGGATACGCCAGTATTGACGTTAGGTTTATATGGAGATATTGATTTAGCCATACTGAGTAAAGCAGCAGAAGATATAGAAGATATTTTAGAAACTGTCCCTAATGTACGAAAAGTAGACTTAAGTGGTAATCGGGAAGAAGTTATTCATGTTCAACTGCTTCCCTCACGAATGATTAGTATGGGAGTCTCGGCAACTCAAGTAGCTGATGCAATTCAGAAAGGCAATCGAGATTTACCTTGGGATCAGATTGAAAGCGACGAAATTGGCACCCAGTTACGTTATTATGGTAGATTTCGCACTTTAGAAGACTTACGCAACTTGCCTGTAACCCGTTTAGGGGGTGAACCACAAGGGCGAGTTGTCAGGTTACAAGAAATTGCTGAAGTTAGACGAGATTTAGAAAGAGAGAAGAATCGGGCTTTTTTAAGTTCAAATGGAGAAGATTTTCAGCCAGTTATTAATATCGATGTAGTTAAAGTTCCAGGTTCAGATACGATTCAAGTTATTGATGATTCCTTGGCAGCGATCGCAAAAGCCGAACAAAATCCGAGTATTTGGCCCTTCGGCATGGAATATCGAGTAATTAATAACGATTCCGATCAGATTAATAAAGACTTGTTCAATGTATTTAATAATGCTTGGCAAGGGGTTTTAGGGGTTTTTATTGTCCTCTTATTTGCCTTAACTTGGCGAGAAGCAATTATTGCTGGTTTATCTATTCCTTTAACTTTTTTAGGCACCCTAGCAGTATTATTTTTATTCGGTTTCACCCTCAATAAGATGGTGCAAATCGGCATGATTTTAGCACTTGGGTTACTGGTAGATGTATTTATTCTGATGATGGAAGGAATGCACGACGGTATTTTTGTGGAAGGATTGAGTTTTAACCAAGCTGCCTTGAAAACAGTTAAAACTTATGCAGTACCTGCTTTTTCTGGTCAATTAACTACTATTCTGGCTTTAGCTCCCTTGATGGCAATTAGCGGGACAATGGGGAAATTTGTCCGTCTGATTCCGATTAGTGCGATTATCTGCCTTTTACTTAGTTACATAATTGCTTTACTGGTAGATATTCCCCTTTCTCGTTATTTATTGGGTAATATTAAAACTAAAAATCAAAAAAGTAAGATTGATCGCCTGACAGAAAAAGCTTCTGAACAATTCCGTAATTGGAGTTTAGCAACTACGATCCGTAATAAAACTACCGCTAGAATATTTACCTTTAGCGCGATCGCTTTATTTATTACCTCCACTATTTTAGTAGGTACTGTTCCTTCTAGCCTCTTTGCTGAGGGAGACGGACGCAAGTTAAGTATCAATATCGAATTATCCCCCACAACTACCCTCGATAGTTCCCAAAAAGTAGCGGATGAAATAGGAGAATTATTACGGGAAAAAGATTATCTCGAAAGTATCATTAAATTAGTTGGACAAAGAAGTGGGTTAGTACAAGAAAGTGGCATCAAACCCAACAATGGTAATTATTTAGTCGGTTTTTCGGCTATTTTTACCCCCCAAGAAGCAAGAGAACAGCTTTCTTTTGAATATATAGATGATTTACGCTCAGAATTAAATAGGGCACTACGTCAGTATCCAGGAGCTTCCCTAGTAGTTAATGCCCAATCTACAGGAGAAGGAGGTGACCCCATTGAAATTGAACTATCAGGTAGGGATATGGATGAGTTACGCCGTATCTCTGGAGAAGTGCAATTAGCATTAAGAAAAATTAGTGGGGCAATAGATGTACGAGATGATCTGGGTGCATTAAGACCAGATATTAAGTTGCTGCCCCGTCGCGAGGCAATGAACTTCTATGGAATCGCTGATGATGAGTTAGCTAACCAAGGACGCTATATGATGACCGATAATGATATTGGTGATTTTTCTATTGGTGGTGGAGAAGAAGATTTAGAAATTCGCCTCAGTACGATGTGGGCTTCCCGTGATGGGGGAATTGGGGGACCAACTCGTCGCGATGAATTGTTAAGTCTCCCTCTGTTTAATCAGGATGGAAACACTATTGCTGGTAGTCAGGTGTTAAAAGCAGAATTTGGTAATGCACCTTTATCTATTACTCATAAAAATGCCCAACGGACAGTTACAGTGTTGGCAAAAAATAAAGACCGTACAGTGGGGGAAATTGTTGCCGACCTAGAACCTGAGTTAGCCGAAATGAAAAGAAGTTGGGGTCAAGGTTATGACTATAAATTTGCAGGAGAATTAGAAACTCAAGGGGAAACTTTTGCTTCAGCAGGACAAATGGCAATTGTGGCATTGTTCTTAGTATTTGCTGTACTAGTAATCCAATTTAGTTCATTTACCCAACCATTTATTATTATGTTGGCAATTCCTTTTGCCTTCATTGGTACATTTCTGGGTTTCTTTTTCTTACAAATTCCCATTTCTTTTCCTGCGGTAATTGGGATTATTGCCCTGACAGGAATTGTGGTTAATGATGCGATCGTTATGATCGAAACTATGAACTCTCATCGCGCCAAAGGTATGAATGTCCGTGATGCAGCAGCTAGAGGGGCAGCCGATCGGTTGCGTCCCATTCTTACTACCAGTATTACTACTATTGTGGGGGTAATCCCTTTGGCTTTAAGCGATCCAACTTGGTTTCCTTTAGCTAGTGCGATCGGTTTTGGGTTGGTTGCTTCTACTTTGATTGCTTTGTTAGTTATTCCTTGTTTGTATTTATTATTGACTCCCAGTAAGTCAGTTGAGCATATTGCATAAGAATCAATCTTAATTAGCTTCAATCAGTAATTGTTGTATCTTTCTTTACAAATAATTAGTCAATCTTTCTATAAAGTGAGTTAATAGTTATATGAATCTATCTTTTAAAGATCTTACATTTATCTTAGAGGCAATAGATAACCTACTAGATTTATACAATAATCGGTTGGAAAAAATTGAAGACCAAGAAGAACATGAAGATGAAGTATCCGATTTAAGTAATGATTGTATGTTCTTGGAAACTCTCAAATCGGAAATACAACAGAATATAGAGGCAGGAGAAAATATGGACTCAAACACGCCATCTAAGCCATAATCACTCCCAACTCTAGATTCTTTAACTGAATCTATTCTTCGGCTTTCTATCAATGAGCGATTGTTGCTGGTAGAAGCAATTACACAATCTATTAGAAAAGAAACTAATCTAATTGCTAGTTAATCATTCATAAATTGCCAGTCGGAATTTTCGGTTTAATTCCTTTGGATTGAAGCGATGCGACTTGGTTTCGTCTAGGCTATCGTGATCGGTTTTGGTTTGGTTGCTTCTACTTTGATTGCTTTGTTGGTTATTCCTTGTTTGTATTTATTGTTGACTCCAAATAAGTCAGTTGGAAATGTTGTATAAAAAGACTATTAATTGATACTTTATAATCCTATTTTATGGCACAGCTAAAACTTGTTTGGATTCATTTTGGCTTATTTTATATTTTTCAAAATTGATTATTTTCTGTTTTTCAATTTCTTTCAATAACCTTTGCTTAATTTCCAATTTACTGTACCTTTTAAAATTATTGTCTAAATTCAAGCTTTTAACATTGATTTCTATTTCTGCATTAGTATTATCCTTATTGATTTCGTAAGAAGGAAACCCAATTGAAATAACACATTTTCCTGTGAACTCTCTATCGTTTAATTTGAGATTAAACTTGAATTCAGCATCTATATTATAAAGATGTATAATATCGTGAATGTTTTCCTTTAAAAATAAAGTTTGGTGTAATTTTTTACCATTTAGTTTATAGCCTTCTATTTCTTTATGTATCCATTCGATGTCTTCAGGTAAATCTTGATTGGTGTCCAAGGAGAATTTAACATCTACTATATCTGTAAATTCGAGATAAGAAGGACTAAAGTTTTTTGTTATGGAAAACAGAAACTCAATTCTATTTGTGTTTGTAAAAGAAGAAAAAAGAATTTTCTCAAGCTTACGATCTTGAGCTACATAACAATTATCTTTAAAGCTTTTAATTAAGCTAGTCGTTACTTTTCCAACAACATACTTAGTTTCTCTAGCAGTATGAGTTGCTACGATTTGAACTTTATTGGTTTTTGGTATTTTTTTGAATTCTAAGCTCGCTTGAAATGTAGTTTTTTCGTTAGCCCAACTTTTTTGTTTATCTGTTCTCTCAATAGGAATATTGATTTTAATACAATCTGCATCGCTATCAACTGGAATAAATTCAGGTTTTCCAATAACATTATAGTTAGCAAATTCTAAATCTAAAATGGAATTCAGATCTAACTTTTCTGGAATACTTTCGAGTAAGCTACTCTCAGATTGCCATTCAATCACTTGTGTATTAACTTTTGGATTATCTTCTCTGGTACTTTGATTTTCTCTTAAGAAATTAAACTCATTCGGAGTTAATACAGTAGGTAATAATAAAGGAATAGTATATTTTTTTTCATTTTTTTCACTAAACACACCGCGATGCCTGAGTAAGTCTTTAATATCTCCTGGACTTATAAATGATTGTTCTAGAAGTACACGAAGCATTTCTCCATGAGGTAAGAATCGATCAATATCATAAGGAATTCCATCACAACTATTATCTCGTTCTAATTGGCTTATATCTGCTATTTGTGGTGAACTACTTGTGGCTAGTTTTTGTTGTATATTAATCGCACTATTCCTAAAATCGTCTTGAAAACTAGAAACAATAACGCTGTCTGTAAATCTGTTATCTATAAAACTAGATTTTGCTTCTTTTACTTGATTATCATGTATTAGTGGATCGTAATTAGAAAATAGAATCAGGGAATCATTTGCAAAACCTTGAGCTATGCTTAGAGCAAGTCCCATCAATCTCTTACAATTGTTTTTATCGAATTCATCTATTACTGATACTACTAAAGTTTTTGTATTATCTGGATTAGTTAGCTTAATCAGCAAAATACCAGAATTAATAAAATCGACAGGAAGGATTTTTCCAGATGTTAATCTATCGGTAGGATTGTTATTCTTTCCTGTGTTTTGGTAACAGAACTCAATATCTGAATCTGGTCTTAGATTTTTAAGATAATTAATTGTGTCGTAAATAAAGCTAGCACGTTTATTATCAACGATGTAGATAGTTTCGTAATTGTATAAATCTACATTCCGAACGCTTGCTACTTGACTAATAATATCTTTATTCCCTGAATCGCTAAGACTAATCCAAAATAGAACCCCTACATCTCTTGAATTATCTATAGCAGAGAAATTATTGTTAACGTTTCGTCTAATTGTAGAACGCTTAAAACATTCTAATGTTTTTGCTAAATCGGCGAAATGTTCTTTGAACTTACTATTTGGATTAGATGGATAAGAATTGGATGTATTTTTAACAGAAATGACTGCGTTATCGAGAGTTCTTTCAAGAAGTTGAGATTTGTAGGAAAATAAATAGTCAATGCCGTGTGTTGTTTTTGGACTTTTAGGAGTTCCGTGATTCTTCCCTTTAATGCAATCAAGAGTTATATTATTTTGTGCATTTCCCCAACCTATTAGATGTAGAAACTCACCAACAATTTCTTCTCCTTTCTCACCGACTTTTTTAGACCACTCTCCCATAGAATAGTTAACCTTTAAATCTAGTTATGGTATGTGCAACACAACTATCCATTCTATGAAATATTTCAGAATATGCAACTTGCTGG
>JASJDB010000371.1 GCA_030065315.1 Xenococcaceae cyanobacterium MO_167.B52
CCTATTCCGACGCGAAGCGGAATCCTTTAGGGCTGTTCCCTGGAATAGATAGCTAAAACTACTGGTTTCAAACTAGATGCGGTTTATTTAGACATTAAATACTCTTCTATTGCCTATTGCCTCTCTGACGCGAAGCGAATCCTTTAGGGCAACTATGTAATTAATTTTGCACAACTACTTATTTACATATTCTCTACAATTATGTAATTGATTTGGTAATATTAGCTAAATTATACTACTGATGCACTACTATAAAACATGGCTATTAAAGTTACGTCCCACCTGAGTTAAATCTAAATGACACCTGCATCTAAATATTGGCAACTTCTAAGCCTGACTGCTTCAGGAAAAACCAAAGTTCAAGAAATAAGTTTGGCGAAAGAGTTTTTATGGAAACAATTTCCCGATTTAAAAGAAGAGGTAGAAATTTCAGATTCATTTTTACAAAAACAGTTAGTAGAATTTAACTTTCCTAAAGATCAAGATTATATTAAAGATAAAATTTTTGCCCAATTTTGTTTGAGGTGTTACATTTCCCATCAGATAGAGTTAGTGTGTCTGCAACTGGAGCAAAGATTTGGTCGAGAACATGATTTTAGTCGCTACGATATTCTTCCTTTGGTTTTAGAAGATACTCCTGATAATTTTCGAGTTACCAGCAGAAAACCTCAGAGTAATTATAAACCTATATCTGTAAAAATTTTAGAAACTTTTAATATTCAAAAAGCTACTCTTGCTACTTGGGTTACTAGATTAGTTAAGCAAGATCGAGAATTAAATTTATTTTTATTACAAAAAGGCGTTTATTTAATTAGTAATTGGGCAATTTTAAATGATACTAGCACCAAACTAGTAAAGCGAGTTTTAAGAGAATTTCATAACCTATCGGAAATAGAAATTAGCCAAGCTGCTATCTTATTAGCAAGTTATCATGCTGTTTATCGCCAAGATAGATTAAAGCAGCGTCAAGCAGGTGGCACCAGTAAATGTAAACCTCCTACTGAAGAACAGTTACAAAAAATTGCTAGTTTGATTCAAGAAAAAAACAATTTTAAATTGAATCCAGAAGCCATTTTATCCCAATTGCAAGATTTAGCTAATTTATTGAGAGAATATCGTCTTTATGTTAGAGGGGGTAAAGCTAAATTTGAGCAATCTTTTGATGCTATTCCTGGAAGTAGCGATCGCATACAAAGTAGGGAACAAAATCTAGAAGATAATCAACAAGAGCAAGGGGAATTTTTACAAGCATATCGCCAAGAGTTTCTCAGTTCTTTGGATCTTGCTATAGCAACTGTAGTTAAACATAAATATAGTTATTTAGCTAAAAAAAAGGGCAACAAAGAACAGCATTTTATTAAGGCATTGCGTTTATTTCACTGTCAAGGGAAGTCTATGGGAGAAATTGCTCCTTTGATTGATTTAAAAGCTCAGTATCAAGTTACAAGACTTTTAAAATTGAAAGAGTTAAGAGCAGATATTAGACAAAAATTATTACAAGAATTACGTGATCGCACTGTTACTTTAGCTAAGAAATATACTTCTATTGAAGAACTTGGAAAAATAGAAATGCAGCTAGAAACTGCTTTAATAGAGAGAATTGATACGGTAATGCAAGAAGCAGAAGCAGAAGCCAGCATTGCCAAGAATAGAGCTTGTTGTAGTGTGTTTGCTAGTCGTCTTTGTCACTATTTAAAATCAGAAAAATTAGCCGTGGGGATAAATGTCCTTGGTTGATGGTTGTAAACGATGAACAATCCTAAAGGATACACCTGCGGATATCAACAATCAACGATTAACAATGAATAATCAACAATTTTGCATAAGCTAGTTTCTCTCAGAAATATGTCTTTACAGACTAACGATATATTTAATTCTACAAATCTTTATTAAGTTCTTAGGAGCAACGGTATGGTAAGCGATTTTATTGAAGATTCGGATAATCTCTTGTTAGATTTTGAAACTAGGAATTTCGATGCTATCTCCCTAAAAGAGTCGCAGATTCAGCAAGCAGCAGCAATTAGTACGACTATCCTTAATCCAGAGCATCAATGGCAAACTTATCTTGAAGCTTTAGCCTGGTTCGGTTTTGAATCTTGGTTAGAAGCCAGAGACTCTCAAATTTTAGTTAATTGCGCTAAGTGTTCCTTAACTCAACCCAGTTACGCTAATGTGATTCCTGGAGTATTTAATTTAGAGATCAATCAATTCAAGGTATGTATTCTGACTCCAGGGGTAATGGTAGATGAAACTATTACTATTCCCAGAGTAGTTTTAGATTTACCCGAATATGTAGCCCATTTTTATGTAGTAGTAGGAGTTGATGAAGAGAGAGAAGAAGCCACAGTTAGTAGTTTTATTCCTTACGATGAACTAAAACAACATCAGCACTCGGCTAACTTACAACCCGATTCTGATTGGAATTATGAATTACCCATGGCTTGGTTTAATGGGGAACCAGACAAACTTTTATTATGTTTGCGTTGTTTAGAGTCAACTGCTATAGTCTTACCCACTGTACCAGAGAGAGCAATAGATACAGGTTTCTTACAAACTGAATTAGAATCTTTGATTCCTCAACTCCAGTCGAAAACTATTCCCTTATCAGAAATCTTAAATTGGGAACAAGGTATTTCCGTCTTAACTAATCCCGATCTTCTAGATTGGCTTCATAATCTCAAAACTACTCCAGCAACAGAGTCTAATTTATCTATGTTGAGAGACAGTTTATCTGTAACTTTGGCAAAGTTTACCCAAAGGGTAATTAATGTGGGTACATGGTTGCAAAATGAATTGGATGAAGTATCCCAAAGTTTAGCCTGGAGCTTATTACCTTCTTCCGCTTTAGCTACTTCAGCTTTTCGTAATCTCAAAGCGGTTAATCAAGAATCTCCTGCTGAGGAATTATGCTCTGTAATAACTTATTTACGAAATTCTGGGGTGGAAATTCCCTCAGAAGCTACTAGTGCCTATCGAGATTTTACATTAGGAACCGTAGGATTAAGACTTTTTGCGATCGCATGGGAAATAAACCCAGTAGCAGAAACTCCAGAATGGACATTACTAGTCGTTTTAGGAGCGCAACCAGAACAACAATTATCCGTAGGACTAAAACTCATCTTACAAGACTTGGAAACAACCTTAGACGAGAAAATAGTAGAAACCCCAGAAGATAGTTATCTTTACACTCTTGTCATCGGCAATCTCGAAGAAAAATTTATGATCAAGCTAGCTTTGCCTACAGGAGAAACCCTGATCCTGCCTCCTTTTATTTTGATGAAGTAAATAAGGAATGAGGAATTAACCATCAACCATTAACGATGAACAATGAACAATCAACTACTAACTACTAACTACTAACCCAGAAATGTTGTCTTCTATTTTCCGCTTAAAAATTCAACAAATTGAGAGTAGTTGCCTGTTTGAATTGTCTTGGGGAAAGGGGCAACAACTGACAGCAACTTTACCTTATCCTGTCAACTTAGAGCAATCTTATCAACAGTGGCAAAAAGCTTATCTAAACTTCTATCGCACAGCTTTACGAGGTAGGGTAGTGGCGACGGGAAAGATTACCCCTACTCCTGAAGAATGGCGTCGTCAACTAGTACAGGCAGAAGCACAATTACTGTTTGAGTTTGATTCTTGGTTACGAAGTCCAGAATTATACGAAATTCGCAATGAAATTACTCAAGCTGCCCAAAATTCAACCCATAATAAAGCAAATATCAATAACTGTTACATCAATCTATTTATTACTTGCAATTCCCTCTCCTTAGAACGTTTGCCCTGGGAAACTTGGGAACTCAGTAAACAGCTTGGTTCTCTAGCAACTATTCGCATTGCTCGCACTCCTACAAATATTAAAAAAGCAGCTAATACTGCTATAAATAACAAAAAACATAGTAAAGTTAGAATTATTGCCATTTTAGGAGATAATACAGGCTTAAACTTCCAAGAAGACTTACTAGCTCTGGATTCTCTCAAACATATAGCAGAAATAGAACTGGTAGGCTGGCAACCTCAACAGACAGCAGCAGAAGTTAAACAGCAAATATGTCAAGCTTTAGAAGATGAAAAAGGTTGGGATATTCTCTTTTTTGCTGGGCATAGTAATGAAACTGCTATTACAGGAGGAGAATTGGCGGTCGCACCTAAAGTAGCAATTTCCTTAAGTGAGATCACTCCTCAGTTACAAAAAGCCCAAAAATTGGGCTTAAAATTTGCTTTATTCAATTCCTGCAATGGTTTGAGCCTGGCTAATGCCTTAATTAGTTTGGGTTTAAGTCAGGTAGCAATCATGCGTGAGCCAATTCATAACCAAGTTGCTCAAGTTTTCTTGATTCAATTTCTCGGTGAGTTAGCAAAGTATCAAGATGTTCATGATGCTCTAATGGCTACTTGCTCCTATTTAAAACAAAAACATAATTTAACCTATCCCTCTGCATCCCTAATTCCTTCCCTATTTTGTCATCCAGAAGCTCAACTATTTCGCCTTAAGCCTTGGGGATGGCAACAACAAATTAAACAATGGTTCCCTACTCGCTTAGAAGCGATCGCAATTACTACTTTAGCTGCTATTAGTTTATTATCACCAGTACACGATGTTTTATTAGATACCAGATTGTTGATTCAATCTATCTATCGGGATGTCACTAATCAAATCCCCCCCGTTACTACACCACCGGTATTGTTAGTAGAAATTGATGAAGCATCAATTAACAAAGCAGGAATTAGCGATCCTCATCCTATGGATCGTAAGTATCTAGCTCAGATTGTAGATCGCATTACAGTTCTAGATGCTCCAGTTGTAGCTATTGATTACTTATTTGATCGCCAACAACCAGCTAATGATCCGATTTTGGCTCAGTCAATAGAAAATGCCGTTGAGCAAAATAATACTTGGTTTATCTTTGCTGCTATTAAAAACAACCAAAGTAGAGAAACAGGGGTAAACCCTAACACTGGTATCGCCGATCCTAATTGGAGTCTTCAAGGCTATACCAACACTTTACCCCAGTATCTCAAACTTCCCCCATCCAGAGATTGTGATTCTAGTTGCCCATTTACCTACCTAATTGCGATCGCTTATACGTTGCATCAAGAATCCTCTCTAGCCAATTTTCCTCAAGCAAAACTCAATAATCAAGAAGATTTTCGCACCCAAATAGTTAATCATTTCTATCAAACAGATAGCCCAAATCTTGCCTTCCTTCAACAAGCCTCTAGTGATCCCTTAGCCAATTTTGCCCAAAACTTTAATCGAGTTTGGTTACGCCCTATTAACGATTTTTCTCTGCCACCTGATGTAGTTTATGACCGTCTTCCTACTTGGCAATTACTGAAACAGAATGAACCAACAACTAACTATAGGATCAACCAGCAAATTATTATTATTGCTCCTGGAGGATACCGCCAAGCAGGCATAACCCCTGGTTCAGATAACTTTTCGGCACCTTTAGCTGTTGTTTACTGGCGCGAAAGATTTGGTTTAATTGTCCCAAATCCCTATAAGCTGACAGGTTCCGAAGCCAACGCCTATATGATTCACCACTTACTAACTCAAAGGTTAGTAATTCCGATTCCCGATTTATGGGCGATCGCATTAATAGCCATATTGGGAAAAGGATTAACTCTAATGCTTAGAACAAAAACGGAATATCCTCAACGAAAACAGTTGTTATTAGGTTTAATAACCATTCCAGTCATCTTAGCCTTACTAGAATTGCAATTATATATCACTGCCGAAATTCTGTTACCTTGGTTTTTCCCTTCTGTAACTTTTCTATTCTATATTTGGTCGTCTTTCAATAAACCTAAAACTTCCTAATACCTAATACCTTTAAACTAATGCCATTACTAAAAAATTATCCCCAATCTCTTCTTGTCTTATTACTGACTTTAAGCACCTGTAGTGTTTGTAATTATGCGATCGCTCAAACCAATTCCGAATCTTTAGCACAACCTACTACTACTGAAAAAGTTAGACAAAGTACAATCACTAAGAAAAGAGAACGAAGCTCTATACTAGAATCAATTTGGAAATTATTAAAAGCTAAAAGAGAACAAGAACCAGCCTTAAGTTCTCGCAGTAATATTTGTGAAATTACTCCTGGGTTACTGGGAGAAACGAACCTAATTTACAGCGATCGCCCCTTATTTCTCTGGCAAGGACAAGTAACCAACTTAAAAGTAAACTTATATAGTCCTTTCAGTTTAGATACAGAACAAGAAATAATCTGGGCTAAAGCGATCGATGATGAATCTGGCAATATCGCCTATACAGGAGAACCATTACAACCAGGGAAAATATACGACTGGGAAATAGTCACAGATTCCCCAACTAACCGCCGACGTATTTCCTTTCAAATCATAGATGGACAGGAACGGGATCTTATTTCTACAGAATTAGCTCAACTAGAAACAGCATTAACTACCTCTGGAGCAACCAAAGAAGAGATTATTTTAGCCAAAGCCCAATATTTTGCCGAAAAAGATTTATGGTCAGATTCTTTGCAACAGTTACACTCTCTAGAAACTAGTTCCAGTAATGCGATTGCTCTTGATCAAGAAATGATATCTTATATCTGTCAATAATTCCCCATTTTTGTATACCTCACTTTTTATGCTAAGAAAATAATTAATCAATGAATCAAAGAGTTTGGTTAATTGGAGGAACCAAAGATAGTGTTCTAATCGCTGATAGAATATCTGCTCTTCCAGTGTCACTGATTGTTACAGTAGCGACCCCAGAAGCCATACATCTTTATGATGCTCAAATAAATACCTTTGCTGGCTGCATGGATCAGGAAGATATGACGCAGTTTTGTATCCATCATGGCATTGCAACTATTATTGATGCTTCCCATCCTTTCGCTGTGGAAGTTTCTCAAAATGCGATCGCAACTGCTGCTAATTTAGCAATTCCTTATCTGCGTTACGAAAGGGATAATTTTGAGCTATCAGAGTCAGATTTTCTGATAGTTTTAGACAGTTTTGAAACTCTACTACAGGGCGACTATTTACTAGGAAAAAGAGTCTTACTAACAGTAGGCTGTAAAGTATTGCCTCTATTTCGTTCTTTTCACGATCAATGTGCTTTATTTGCTAGGGTTTTACCCAAGTTAAATTCTTTACAAACTGCTCTGGATGCAGGTTTTAGCAGCGATCGCATTATCGCTTTAAGACCACCTATTAGCCCAGAATTGGAAATAGCTTTATGGCAACAGTGGCGTATCTCTCT
>JASJDB010000372.1 GCA_030065315.1 Xenococcaceae cyanobacterium MO_167.B52
TTAAATCGCTGCGATATGATTGACTCATGACTCTTGCTTCCTGTCTTTTTAGTTATTGACAGATTTAATGTAGCAAGAGTTTTTCTTTTTCTCGTTAGCGATCGCATTTATTTTGACTTTTCAGACATCCTCTTAAATTTTTCTAAATGGTTACTAGCCCCCTTTACCAAGGAAGATGGATAAGTAAGAGAATGTTTGTAATTTTTTTGTTAGTAGTTTTGCTTTTCAAATACTAACGAAAGTAGCAAAAAATCCGCATATTTTATTCTCTTAATAACCAATTTATAACTAAAAATTAAACTTTGAGATCTAAGCTGTAATGATTTAGTAACGTATGTATCCACGCTAATTATGAATAAAATTGCAGAGTCATATTTCTTATGAACATTCGGGAATTATATGCGTATCTGATGTCTAGCCATCTTTTCAAACTTTAAACCACAATGTTGACATTCCCCTACTTCCCATTGCGAAGGAATTAAAAAAGCAGTATCACAATTAATACACTTCGACAAAAAGCGAACCTGATGGCGATCGCATCCTTTTTGATCCTTGAACTGCCACTCAAGCCGATGATAAGGTTCTTCTTGATAACAAGCAGCACATAATAGAGTTGGCTTACATTTCATCGTAGTTCCCTTTGGTGGAAACATTAGTCTCAGGCGATCGACATCTAACATCACAATATCAGCTAAAGCTTCTAATTCTTGTTGAGTTGGAAAGGGATTAAAATAAAACTTCTCCCATCTAGCTAACACTGCACCCAATCCCACTACTTGACCTAAACCACTAGCAGCAGAAAATCGATTGCCCTTGACACGACGAAAACGACCCAAAAAATGGCTAATACTTTCCCCTTCTAATGGTTCAATTTTAGTCAACCAAAACTGACTACCGTTATTTTTTCTTTCTTTCATAAGACCATTTAGTTGAAGACATCACTTGTTGTAAGATGTCGAGATCGACTTTTTTGTGACCTTGAAGCAAAGAGCGAATGGCAGCTTTACGTAAAATCATGTCTAATCGACCAATTAACTTGTTGGTAGCCGTTTTTAAAGTTGTAAAAGTTTTACCTTTGGCTAAATTTGAAGGTTGAGGTAATCGCAAAACATCTCGCTCCCAAATACCAACCATTTGTTTAAATTCATTATCATCTAGGCGATCAAATTCGTATTCTTCCAAAAAACGATTAACAACTTGCTCATCACGCTTAACTACTGCTTGAAGACGATGAGTCGTTCCTACTAACAGAACTGCCAAATTAAGCTCATCTTCATCATAGACGTGCCTGAGATCGGAAAAAGTTTTTTGTTCCAGGTGATTAGCTTCATCGACGATCAACATTTCAACTTGATGAATTGCCACAGCATCTAAAGTTCTTTCCCGTAGATCGGACACACTACCATTAGTAGGTTTATTCAATACTTTAAGTATCTTGATAAAAAAATCTCTAGAGCCACAACTTACGGGAATTTGAATATAAACTACAGGCTTAATTCTTTTTCCTTTACCTAACTTAAATTTGTTATATCTTTCTGCAAAAGACTTACAAGTAACCGTCTTCCCTGAACGAGATGCACCAACCAAAAGCCCTGTACTTTTAGACATTAGCAATTCATACATCCAACCGTGACAATTTTTGACTCGATTTAATTCTAGATAAGGCTGACGACTTAAACGATCAATTTCAGCTTGAATTTCAGCCGATGGCGGTTCAAATCCACCAAATTGATTAGCAACAGTTTGAGTATTAGTCATAATCTTGATATTTAGTCATCTTCAAATAAATCATCCATATATTTAACTTGAAATGGAGGTGGTAGTTCTTCTTGATCCTCTTCCAAGTCCAAATCCGTTACTTCTGGTTCAGAAATATCCAACTTTTCCACAACTGATTTGACGGGATTAACAGTTTCATGAGCAGTTTGACGACGTTGTTGAAGATTTTTAGTTACAGTCTCACCAATAAATTCTTCCCGATCTAACATCGCCAGAATAGTCTGATTATTAACTTCTTCTCCCTCTTCACGAACTTTTCGTTTGATTGCTTGGTGATGTCTTAGGGATAATCTCCGATCTTCAATAGTTTGAGCATGAGCATAATCAAGAAACTGTTCTGTAGAGTCTGGTAAACGCTCATAAACCAAGATTGTGGTAATATCTTGAGGGTCATACCTTATTGAGACAGTGTCTCCAGCTATCCCTTTTAAATGTTCTGACTTATATACCAGACTTTCAAAATTAATTGTTCCATACTTCTGAACTTTACGCCTTTCCTGCTTCATTAAAGCAATGTCTAAATCCCTCTCTCCATATAGATAAGGGTCAAATAATAATCCTGCTTCCCAACGCTCCATCCGACTTTGATTTTGACTACGAGCATCAGTTTTTTGATTGTATTCATCAACTATGTAACGCACCAAAATTTGTTCTAAATCTTCAATAGTAAGAAGAGCATTTTTATCTACATCTTTGGGTCTTTCTTGGACATTTCTACCTGTATAACCTGGTAATCCTCGCAAAACGCGATCATTTAAACTTCGGAAAAAACGCTCGACAATTCCACCGTCAGAAGGTCGTCTTCTTAATGCACAACTAAATTCTAGTTCTACAGCTACTTGTTCGGTTATGTGGATAGAACGAAAGTCTTTTCCTCCGTCAGTGTAAAAGTAATTAGGTTTGCCATAGCTAGTCCATTCATTTTTCAACTGATATTCCGACCCATAATGTTTCGGCAAGATAGCATGACGTAAGGCTAAAGCATCAATATTAGAACTGGGAGCTTCAAATCCTAAATACAATCCCATTGGGCATCGAGAATAGGAATCGATAATGATAGTTAACCAAGGACGATCTAAAACTAGATATTCATCTAATAAGCGAATATCTAGTCGAGTATGATCGCATTGCCAGACATCATTACTTCCTTCTACTTCAAGTTCTCTACCGTCACGAGTCATGTGGGTTAATCTCGAACCGACATATCCAGCACTACGAGCTTTCAGTTTTTTCTGTTTATCTTCTATGAAGCGGTCTAGGATACGATAGACAGTCTGATGAGAAGGATAATCTTTCTTCTCTAAATCTAGCTGTAAAGCTCGACCTTTAACTTTTAGAAATACTTGATAGCGAGTAATTCTTTTACCGTTTTTGTTGCCCTTTTTATAGGTTTCTAGAATAAATTCTTTCCAGTCTTCCCCAATCCGATGCTTCCCTTTATCAGAACGAGTTTTGGTCAGTCCAACTAATCCTTGCTCGCGATACTTTTTGAGCAGTCTTTCTACAGAGCGAATTGATACGCCCAATTTCTTAGCTGCTGCTTTTTTTCTTTGACTGTAAGTAACGCGATCGCATGGTTCAGTTAAACTTTGAACTACCTCCATTTTTAATTTGACTTCTTCAGTTATGAGTTCATCACAAGGCAATCGATATTTTTTGTCAGAGCCTAAGTTTTCTTCGATTTGATTTGGTTCTGTATTGTTATGAAGATGCGCTCTCTCTGAAAGAGAGGAAAATTGAGGTCGCTCAGAATTATTAGTTAACATAAATACTGATTGGCGATTTATTCAATCAATTCAAAAATACTATTTCAATTACAATTGAAACTTATTCAAGTGAATTTACGACGTTTAATTTATGAAACTTCACAGTAGTTAAAATTTTAACTACAAAAATAAACGACAGTTAAATATTGAAATAAATATGTTTGCGACAATTAAAATGTTAATATTCAATAGTTATTTATGTGACTTGAATTTTTATTGACTTGGATATAATGCTTGGATAAAAGAGCTTACAGCTTGTTTGTTGTGCGACATCAATTTGTTAAAAAGCGACAGTTAATTGTTGAATGTACAACAGTGACTAATTATTCCCCATCAAATTGCTTCTCCTGCCCCCTGCCTCCTGCCTCCTGCCTTTCAACTTAAAGTAGGAGGAAAACTTATAGGTCAAAAAGAATCTCTAAGTATTCCAGGTCGTTATTTACCTGTTTTTATGATTAACCTGCTCGCAGTATAACGATTTCTCAACTTGTGTTGCAAATGAGCTTGATTAATGATTAGTGATTAATAGCGGGAAAATTTCAGTAAGGAAATAGGATTATCAATCATGGCGAAAAAATTGAAAGGATTCAGCGATCTACTTAAACAAGAGAGAAAAAAATCTCAACATTCAGCCAAATCAGAACCGAAAATCACCATTTTGAGAACAGAGGAAGATAATGAGCCGTATATTGAGTCTAGTTTTGAGGAACAAGAACAAAGAATTGGAGTAATTGTGGGTTTAGATGAGGAAGGAGAAATTTTGGACGTTAATGACCAGACTTTAGCCACCTATCGCCATTATCTTCAACAAAATCTGGAGTTTACTTGTTATGTCACAGGTATCGAAGATTTAGGATGTTTTGGATGGGAGGAGTATTATACTTTAAGGTACTTCTGAGAATACTAACAACGAGCAACTTCTTGATGATTATTCGGTCTGGTTCGTAAACTGGCGATGAAGAAATAGTAATATTAACTCCGAAGTACGGGCGAATGACCATTCGCCCTTAAGAACTCATAACATCAAATTTTCAAACACCCCAGCAGCACCCATGCCACCGCCAATACTCATAGTTACCATGCCATAGCGGATACCACGTCGTTGCATTTCATGGAGTAGGGTAGCAGTGAGTTTTGACCCAGTACAACCTAAAGAATGTCTTAACGCGATCGCTCTACGAGTCGGCGCTTTTAATGGTAAGGCAAGGTACATTCTGAGGATTTTTCCAGAGCTTGAGTCTAATTAGATTTCCCTGGCTTTTTTGGAGAGCAAATGAACGGTTAAGTCTTATTATGTTGAGTTGGCCTGGCTAAAAGTTTATTATCTAGCTTGTTAAGCCAATTATGCCAAAATTTTGGAGCTTGATTCGATAAATCTTGAACATATCGAGCTGTATCTACTCTTAATTGTGCCACACTGATGCCAGAGGTTACAGCAATTTCGCAAGCATGACCAATCAACCAATGTTCTAATCCTTGAGCCGTTACCTCTGGATGAAACTGCAATGCTAGTCCGTATTCTCCCCAAGCAAAGGCTTGGTTTTGGTATTTGGAGCTGGAGGCGAGATGAGTACAACCAGTAGGTAAATCAAAGGTATCTCCATGCCAATGTAGCACTGCTGTATTGTTATCAGCTAAATAACTCAAGGGTGACTGCTGACCTGCAACACTTAATTTTATGGGAGACCACCCAATTTCTTTGTCTGAGCCTGGATAGACCTTAGCTCCAAGAGTTCGCGCTATGAGTTGCGCTCCTAAACAAATGCCAACGGTGGGTAAATCCGCTGCTAAACGCTGCTCTAAGAAGCGAAGTTCATCAATCAGAAAAGGATAATCTTGTTCATCGTAAGCTCCAATTGGACCTCCTAAAACAATCACCAAATCTGGTTCAAGAGCATCTAACCCATCTAAAAATCCAGGATTGGCTTCAAGATAGGTGATATCGTAATCCTTCTGCTGAAGAATTGGGGTAAGGTTCCCTAAATCTTCAAAGGCAATATGTCTGATCGCAACAGCCTGTTTCATATTTTTTCCCAAAGATAAAGAAGTCAAAAAATTAGTAAAATACTTTTGAACTTTCTCAAGTTCAAGGGAAGAACATCGGAACTAAATTGAAATTTCCTGTTGCAAGTTAAGGCGAATTTAGTCCTGACACTTCCTTTAATTGAGAAGCCCCTCTCGTCCAAAGCTATCTATGCCCCGTTGAGAATCAAAAATGCCTAGTTCTGCGGCCAGCTTAGTCACCCCTGTATAATCAATCCGCATTAAGTTAATTTCGTTCGTGGCAATGCAGTCAGCAATGACTTGTTCAGTTTTTGGAAATCCGATTTGCTCTAGCATTGCTTTCCAAACAGTTAGTTCCATATTAGAAAACCAGCGTACTGGTTTTGGTAACATCTCGATAAAAAATTCTTTTTGCTCTGGATTCAGTTGAGCATAGATACATTTAGTTAAGTTTTCAAAAATAGCACCATGAGCCATTTCATCTCGTCGATGAGTATCGACCACAAGACGATTAAATGGCTGTATAGACTTATCTGTCGAAAGAAGCTTAAGATAGTCACTGATAAATAATTCTGAGATGATTGCCGTAACCAGTTGGATAATGATTTTCTGCCAGGTTTCGGAGCAATTAGCCTTTTCCCGTTCCATATTTGTCACAAGATTAAAGTTTGGTAGTTTCAGCATTCTCAAACCACGTCGATTGCGGGTAATACAGCAGGCGTTAAGTACCAGCATTACATGATAAGCTTCATCTACTAGGGTCTCACCAGCAATTTGTTGGCTAATGTCATCATCCATACCAGGAATATCTCTGTAGATGATATGGTAACAGGCGGGAGTAATAACTTTAGCTTCAATGTTAATGGTCTTTTCGTTATAAGCCAGCCAACCACAAGAAAGTATTTGAGACTGGACTTCTGGAGAAGCTTCTAAAAAAGCAGGATGCTGGTTAAAGGGTAATAAATTGGCTCGGAAGTCTGGCTTGGCTTCATTAAAAGTCAAATCTCCGTTTAGCTCTTCTTTTCTTTGCTTTACTTGCGCCCGTCGCTGCCAATTATTGCTGATCTTTTTGAGCAAGTCACGACATAAAGAAATGCTCTCTCTGTCAAAACTCTTGGCTTTACCTGAAACAGGCGTTATTCTTGGAGATTTATATTGTGTGTAGTTCATTTTTGACTCTATGATGAATAAATAAGTACTTTTGCTCTCAATCAATGTCAGTGCGACTGAGAGAAATTCTCTCGACAACAGTAAAAATTTAATACTTGGCACTTGGCATTTTGGAAAAACTAGCTAAATTGTCCTCATAACAGCTTAGATTCGGTGTTTTCTGTTTCAATTAATCATAACTAGTGATACTAACCTGTCAGATCGCAATGAAGCATTTCTAATTGGTCTTTAGAACTATAGAATTTGACTTGTTTGTGCATAATAAATATTTTCTTGACAACATTTGTGAATCAGGGTTTCAGTATGTTTAAGTTAAAGAAAAATCGGGAAGAAGTGGAGATAAACTAGTTTTTTTGGCTTTTCCTTAACTTGTATATATTTTTAGAAATAAAACTATAACTCTTACTAAAAAAACTTAGATGATAAGCATCAATGAACTTAATCAATTAATCTTTTAATCTCACCGTAAGCCCGTTGAAAGGCAGGAGGCAGGAGGCAGGGGGCAGGAGGAGCAATTTGATGGGGATTCAACCCCAACAAATTGTAGACACCGTGGAGACGGTGGGGTTTTA
>JASJDB010000373.1 GCA_030065315.1 Xenococcaceae cyanobacterium MO_167.B52
TGGCGCAATCCCAAGGGTAAACGGAGCGATCAAATTGTCAAGCTCAAAATTGTCACTCCTAAAAAATTAACCTCTCAACAACGAGAATATTACGAAAAACTTCGTAAGGCTAGTAGTTTTAATCCTCGTCGTAATATAGAAACAGTAAAGCTATAAATCTGATTCTATCCTTAATTAACGCCGTATTGTTCCCGGACTCCGAACTCATCTTAGTTAGTTTGAATCTGATTAATCTTATTAGAATAGTTACAGACCCTATTTAAAGAAACCCAATCATGAATGACACTAATAATACTCCCGAGCCCCAAGAAGCAACCATTGTTACCGTAAGCCCTGAAACTAACGCCTTAGTAGAAAAGGAAATGGCAGGAGAAAGCGATGAACTCAAAGCAGAAACCAAAGCCTTAGTCGAAGCAATTAGAAAACGGGCGCAATCTGAAATTGAAAATGCTCAAACTCTAACTAGAGAAGCCTATCTTAATGCTGTCCGCAGTGCTAGGGAGGCAGTGGAGAAAAATCAACTACTCGACCCCAAACGCATTGAACATTCAGTGGAGATGATTCAAAAAGATGCCCAAGAAAACTGGCAAAAAACAGTTGATGAAATTAAAGTTTTAGGTGATCGTCTTCAAGAAGCTGCTCACGTAGCCTGGGATATCTTAATGGGTAAAAATAATTCTGGGACAAAGTGACCCAAACTAAAACTCAACACTCTAACAAACAAGCTTTATGGGCTTCTTTCTTCACAAGTTCTTCAAGATAATTATCTATAACTAGTTAGGTAATGATTATTGGAGCAGTTTATCTGTGCTGATGCATTTTTGCTCTGAATGTTAGAAGTCAGAAATAGATAGCCCGAAGTTGTTATAAAGCCTCCTCGTTCACGGGGAAAAGAAACCATTGGTACAACTCAACTTAAAATTATTTTTTTAATAATATCTTCTTGATTTTCAATACTTTCCGTCAGTTTAAACTGTACCAATGCTCTGATTAAATTATGTTCAGAATAATTAGTTTTAAAATAAACGTTTCCTGCTAAATAGTCAGTAAAAAAGCGTAATCCCAATTCAAAAGCAATTAAACGAATTCCATCATAAAAATATTGATAGTCATAATCTGTCAAAAACTCTTGAGCAACAGTTAAATAGCCTTGTAATATTGCTCTTGCTATTTCTGTATCAAACTTAACTTGTTCCCAATTACTGGTTTCTTCTCCCAAAGTATTACAGGCAGAACGCAAACAATCCCCGATATCATAATGAATTAAACCTGGTTTTACTGTATCTAAATCAATCATTGAGATCGCATTTTTACTATCTCGATCTAATAAAATATTATTAATTTTAGGATCACCATGAATGGGAAGAAGTCTTAATAAACCTTGTTCTTTTGCTGTTTCTAAAATCTCTATAAAATTAACCCGTGCCTGTATAAAATTTTTAGCATAGTCAACTTCGATAGAAGAGTTAATGGCACTATTATTTTCAATCCGATAATAGTTTTGGAGATAGTTAGGAGTAATATGAAATCCTGGTAAAGTATCTCCTAATTTAGTTACAGGTAAGTCACTAATTAAATTATGAAAAGTTCCTAATCCATAACCAATTTGTTTAGCGTGACTTAAGCTTTCTACTTTTTCTAAACAAAGGGAATTATCAATAAAAGTTATCCCCCGCCAAAAATTATCTTGTTCATCCCTATAGTGATGTTTTTGGTCTTTTGTAAATAGTACTCTAGAAATTTCCCAAGGCTGTTTAACAGATAATTTATTTTTAATATGATTAGTAACTAGACAAATATTATCCATTACTAATTCTGGATTGGGAAATACTTGAGTATTAATTTTTTGTAGAATGTAGTAACTTTCTGTAGGGGAATCTGTTGTTACTAAAAAAGTTTGATTAATATTACCGCTTCCATACTCTTTAACATTAGTAATTGTTTCTTGGGATAAAAATAATTGGGCGATTACAGCTATTTCAGACACTACTTTTAGCTAGGCTATTAGGTATTCAATCTGTCTATTGTAATATGTAGGGTATCTAAAGTGATTTGATATGATTAGGGAATCAATTTAGTAGTTAATGCCACGGCACTACTAATAATCTTGGCAAGACCATGGGGTTCTTCTAGGGGTAAATTATGACCCCCAGATAATACTACTTTTTTGGCATTAGGCATTGCTGCTTGTTGTTCGGTTAAGTCTTCATTACGGTTGAAGTTACTTTTATCCCCATAAACTAGGGTAATAGGGGCTTTAATTCGCTTTAATAGTCCCAGATAACGCGATCTCCCGATTCCATTAAAGCCGATACCAGCACGAGTACGTAATAGAGGTTCCCAACGCCATCTTACTCCCCCTGGACAGGGTTCAGTGATTCTGGAAGCTAACATCATAGCTAAAGATTTGGAAATGGCAGGAGTGGCTTGGCGTAGTCTTGCTGCTGCTGCTTCTACATCGGGAAATACAGGGTGTTCAGGGGGGGATGCCAGATAATCTAGATGGGTTGCAAGTTGCTCTACTGATTGTTCTTCTGGGGGTTCTGTAGGTAAAATTGTTTCGATTAGAACGATATGTTTGACTAGTTGGGGGCGTACACTAGCAAAGATTGCAGCAACTACCGAACCCAGGGAATGACCTACGAGGGTAAAGGCTTTACCCGCCAATACTTCTACGATGGCATCAATATCTGCTAGGAAGTCGATTAAATTATAGGATCCTCCTTTACCAACACGGTCGCTTCTGCCGTGTCCTCTCAGGTCTGGTGCTATGACACGATAGCCTTTTTGTGCCAAACGAATTGCTACTTCTGACCAAGCTGCACCCTGTTCTAAGATACCGTGCAAACATAAGACGATTGGACCTTCTTTGGGTCCCCAAGTACAGAGACAAACTCGTAAACCCCTAATATTAACTAGGATTTCTTCCATCTTATGTTCAATTTCGGAAGTTAATTCTGCTTCCTGGGGTAGTTCATAATTAAGGTTTCTCGCGATATCTCGCGCTGGATAATCTAAAGGATTGGGAAGGTTTATCTTTTGCCAAGCATTGGCTAATTTAGGGTCTATTTGCTTACGAGTCAAGAAATTAGGGTCGCCGATAGAGATGGAAGTTTTAGTTACTCCCTTTGTCATACGATTTCCTTCATAAGGGGTTAACACCGCCTCATTAAAAGGAATTTCTAAAAAGCTGCATACTTCTTTCATTACTTTGTCGGGTTGAGCAACTAATTCTTCGTAGTGAACTAACAAGACTTTTTGGGAATCAATTGCTGCGGTAAAGTCCAGAATATTTTGATTACTTTGTGTCCAAATCAACTCTCCTACTTGATGAGGATTAGAATTATTCGCTCCAATTAGCTTATCCATTCGCATCCTGGCAAAAGATTCAATTACTGCGTAGGGATGGCGCACTAAATGGATATATTTAGCATTGGTAAAAATTGCTTCTCCTTGCTCTAAAGTTTCTCTATTACTAGCGTAGGTAGGAGACTTATCTATTAGTAAGCGATTTCCTGATGCTTCTTGCAACATCTCATATACCTGAGTAACAGGAGCGTTATCTTTAACCAACTGATCGATTAATTTTTGACTTTCGGAAGCAGTTATCCCTTTTAACTCCATTAAGGCTTTTTGCAAACCTTCACCTAGATAGGATGTTTCTAATTCTTCCTGTCTTTCTCCCATTGTATTAAAAGGTAGCAAGTGTAATTCGGGAGGAGAAGCGATATCAGGATGTCCTGCTAACATTACCCTAAGTAAGGTAGAACCCGATCTGGGACTTGATAAGATAAAAGCGATAGGTTGAGTAATTTTAGTTATTGGTTGATTGTTAGTAGTTGATAGTTCATCATTAATTGTTGATGGTTGAATTCTGACTTTTGGATTCTGAATGCTGAATTCTGAATGCTGAATTTTGACTTTTGGATCGTGAGTTTTAGTAAATTCAACTGCCAGATATTTAGCTAAACTATCGATTCTAGGACGCTCATAAACTTCCCTTGGGTATAGCATTAACTCTAAATCGTCTTTGAGTTGATTAATTGCTTCCATCAACATCAAAGAATCCATCCCAAGATCGAATAAGCTTTCAGATAAAGAGAGATTTTTTGCTTCTAAATGTAAGATATTCGCGATCGCATTTTGCAGATAGCTCGTTAAGTAATCTTCCCTTTCTCCAGGGGCTAAAGCTAGAATTTCCTGATAAACATCTTGTTCAGTTTTAGTTACTGCTGTTTCAGCTACTGTAATTAATTCAGAAAAATAATTAGCTTGCTTAATGTAGGGAAATTGTTTACTAAGCTTATTCCAATCTATAGAAAATACTCCTACTTGACTAATATCTGTTGTAAGTAATTTCCCTAAAGTTTCGATTCCTTCTTCTGGGTTAATTAGTTCTATTCCTTGGCGTTTAAAACTTTGATCAACTGCCATTCCTCCACTCGCCCAAGCTCCCCAGTTAATACTGATAGCAGGTAATCCCAGACTTTGACGATACAATGCGATTGCATCTAAACTAGCATTTGCTGCTGCATAATTTCCTTGTCCTGGTGAACCTATTAGAGAAGCAACAGAAGAAAATAAAACAAAGAAATCTAATTCAAGATTTTTAGTACATTTATGTAAGTTCCAAGCTCCAATTACTTTAGGACTTAATACTTTTTGAAACTTCTCCCATGTTTGATTTTGTAACAAGCCATCATCTAATGTTCCTGCTGCGTGAATAATCCCCTTGATGTTATGGGAAACGATAATATTTTCTACTGTTTCTTGATGGCAAATATCACCTTGAATAACTTTTACAGTTGTTCCTTTTTCTTGCAACTTGCTGATAGCATTTTTTGCTGCTGTAGAAGGCTTACTTCTGCCAATAAGTAATAAATTTTTCGCTCCTTGAACGACTAATAATTTGGCAGTTTGTAAACCTAAAGCACCCAAGCCACCTGTAATTAAGTAGTAAGCATCGGAATCTATTTTTAAGGCTTTATTAGTTGTCTCCTCAAATTGTTTCAGACGAGGTAAATATATTTTGTTTTGTCGCAGCGCGAGATAATCTTCTTTAGGAAAATTACTAATTAACGTAATTATATTCTCTGCTTCAGTAATATTCTTAACTCTATCTAAGTCAATAATTCCCCCATAATATTCGGGATGTTCGCTAGCAATGACTTTACCCAATCCCCAAAGAGAATTGCTATTTATACTTGCTGGTATTAGATTACTATTATCAATATTTTGTGTAGCTCTGGTAATAAGCCAAATTGGAGCATTGACCGACTGGGTAAATAAAGTTTTAATCAGATTTAAAATACTGCTGCAATTTTTTTCTTGATAGGTAGTAATATCTTCTATTGCTAATTCTTGATAGTCGATATCATCCACACTCCAGAGATAGATAATTCCTTGAATTGCTGTTGTTGAGGAAATAATTGTTTTGAAAGCTTCTAAATTTCTATATTCAATTTGAAGACTATTTTTAGTAATTTTTCTTGGTTCATTTTCGTGATAAACCAAAACATAGCTTTGATTATGTTTTTCTAACTGTGTAGCAATTTGTTCTCCCAAACCATCTGTATCAGCAAAAATAATCCATTTACCCGTTGCTGAAAATTTTGGCTTTAGGCTTTCAAGCTCAATATTGCTCTTTTGCCAAGCAATTTGATAATAATCTAATTCTAATTGTTTTTGACTTTCAACACTATTAAATAATAACTTTTCAGAAGTAAGTAGCTTTGATTTATTATTCTTTTCTAACCAATAGCTTTGTCTCTGGAAAGGATAAGTAGGTAACTGTAGTTTTTGTCTGGCATAATCCCGATCAAAACCTTTCCAATTAATAAATACGCCTTTAGTATATAAATCAGCTATATTTTTAATAATTTGTGACCAGTCTGATTTTCTAGTACGTAAACTAGGTAAGCATAAATATGATTCGCTACTTGCTTTTCCATTTAGAGAAATAGATTCTAAAATTCCTCGGCTCATTCCTAAGAGTATGGGTTTAGAACCAATTTCTAAAAAGATATTACACTGGTCTGCTTTTAAATATTGGATTCCTTGGTGAAATTTGACGGGAGCGACAATGTGATTTACCCAATATTCTGCTGTTGTTATTTCTTGGCTTATGATTTTTCCTGTAACATTAGAAACTAATTCTATTTGTGGTACAGAATAATTTATGGTTTTAGCGACTTGTTTAAAGTCTTCTAAAATTGGCTCCATTAAAGGAGAATGGAAAGCATGGGAAACAGTTAGTTTTTTGCTAGTAATTCCTTGAATTTCAAGCTTACTAATTATCTGTTGCACTGCTTCACTATTACCAGATACAACCGTGTTTTGTTCTCCATTAATAGCTGCTATTGAAACTTTATTTAAATCAGCTTGAATTACTTGATTAACTGCTTTTTCGTCAGCAAATACAGCAAACATATCACCATTTTGAGGTAATGCTTGCATCAGTTTGCCTCTTTGGGCAATTAGTTTCAAACCATCTTCTAAACTAAATACTCCAGCAATAGTAGCAGCTACGTATTCTCCTACACTATGACCCATGACAATATCTGGTTGTATTCCCCAAGATATCCACATCTGAGCTAGGGCATATTCTAAAACAAAAATTGCTGGTTGGGTGTATTGAGTTTGATTGAGAGATCGGGTTTGATTTTCATCAGGGTGATGAGAAATGTCCTCTAACCGAGAGCCTTTCCCTAGATCATTATGAGGATAAATTACTTCTGTTAAATTAATACCTAGATAAGGCTGTAATACTTCTGCACAATAATCTACAGTTTTACGGAATGTAGGCTGAGTTTGATACAGTTGATAGCCCATTCCTTCATATTGTGAACCCTGTCCTGTAAAAAGAAAAGCTATCTTGTGTTTCCTGCTTTTATCAATCTCATTACTAACTATTCCAGGGTTTTTCTTTCCTGATAAATAAGTTGTGAGTTTCTCTTGCAATTCTGAAATTGATTCGGCACTAATTGCTAAACGATGCTTAAAGTGACTTCGCCCTGTATTAGCAGTAAAGCAAATATCTTCTAATTCAGCATCAGTATTGGATTGTAAATAGTTCTGATACTGTACAACTAAATCTTTTAAGGCGGGTTCATTTTTGGCTGATAAAGTTAACAGATGCAAAGGACGAGCCAATACTTCTCCCTTGTCTCCCTTATCTCCCTTATCTCCCTTATCCCCTTGTCTCTCAACATCCCCCACAATCAGATGAGCATTAGTTCCACCAAAGCCAAAAGAACTTATACCAGCAAATCTAGGCTTGTCTGTAGACTTCCATTCTGTTAATTGGGTAGGAATAGTAAGAGGATTTTCCCTTAAGTCTATGTGGGGATTTAAGCTATTAAAGTTTAGGTG
>JASJDB010000374.1 GCA_030065315.1 Xenococcaceae cyanobacterium MO_167.B52
TTGTGAGTCAAAAGCAGGCTCTTGCAATACTTCGGCAAATAAAGGTAATACTGTATCAATATCTTCTGTGAGAGTACTAAAACTGCCTGTTCCTAAGCTAGTGCTGATGCCTGTTTCGATCCTAGCTGCATTCTGTTCTAAGATAAAGTTTAATTGTTCTGGGGAATGGGATTTAGTACCACCACTACGCATTAATGCCCCTGTTAATTGCCCCAATCCTACTTGATCTGGGGGATCGAATCTGGAGCCAGTGCGAATTAAAGCTGTACCCGTAATTAGGGGTAAATCTCGATCTTCTGCTAAATATACCACCATGCCGTTATCTAATTCATAGCGGATATATTCGGGAAGTTGGATTTCTGGGAGAGGGGGAAATTCTAATTCGGTGTAGTGTTTCGGTGTTTGGGCGGTAGCTTTAATAGGATAAGCGATCGCTATTATTGTGACAAATAAGACTAAACTTAACCAAGTAATAGTTTTATTGATTTGCTTTAACATCATTTTTTCCTAAATTTATCCCAGGCTAACTTAGCAGCACCCAACATTCCGGCATTATTTCCCAATTGGGCTGTTAATAACTTTAACTTAAGGCGAGAGGTAGGGGTAACTCTTCGTTTGATTTCTGCCATAGCTGAGGGAAGAAAATACTTGCTACTAGCACTAATACCTCCCCCAATAATAATTGCTTCAGGAGTCAGCACATACATCAGACTTGCTAAACCAATTCCTAGGGTAGTGCCGTATTGTTGCCAAAATGCGATCGCATTTTGCTCTCCCTGTTGAGCTAATTTCCCTAACATAGCCGGTTCTTTGCCAGTTTCTCGCCTAATTGCACCTATGGAACAATACTGCTCTAAAGAACCATTATTACCACTATTACAAGGGTAACCACCAGGATAGAGAGTAATTAAACCCAACTCCCCCGCAGCACCATAAGCTCCTTTAAATAGTTTCCCGTCAATAAAAATTGCCCCTCCCACTCCTGTCCCTAAGGTTAGCAAAATAAAATTCTGAAAATTTTTCCCCGCTCCCAACCAAAACTCCCCTATCGCAGCACAATTAGCATCATTTTCTACTATGGTAATTAAATTGGTTTCTGTTTCCAACCAATCTGCTAGAGGCACATTATGATCCCATCCTGGTAGATTAATCGCTATTTTAGCAATACGATTATGCTCATCTGTGGGACCAGGCATTCCTACTCCTATGCCGAATAAATTATGATAGCTGTAGAGTTTTTTTACTACAGGCGCGATCGCATTTACTACAGTTTCGGGAATAGCTGGCTTAGGAGTAGCAACAGTTACAGACTCAGTACAACCCCCATCAGCAATAAAGCAACCAATACTAATTGTTGTGCCACCAATATCTATTCCGATAACTTCTTTTTGATTACTAACCATTGAGCTTACTGTTTTGTTCGATTTTATTACTCCCTACTCCCTTAACTACTATGTCAACTTGGAAATGATAGGTTGAGATGAGACAAGGAAGAAAGTTTAGTTATACTTATCCCTCAAATTAATCTTGACAAAGCACTACTCTGACGGGAAGAGAATTACTCTAGGAATGACATTATCTGATTTGTAACTTTTATAACAGTATGATTACCGTATTTGTACCAGCAATTCAAATTGGTTCCACAAACAATATAAAAATAGTATGACATCAAATACACTAGAAATTAAACAGTTAAATATAGAAGATTTATCAAAAGATATTTTAGAGTCCGATTCAGCTGGGAGTATTAAAGAACTAATACAAAACAATTCCTCAACCAAAAGCTTTGGTTGGGTAGGTAACGATTTAGAAGACACACTTGCCAACCTAGATTCCTTTAGTTGTGATTGTGATTACTGCTGTGGCGATGTTGTTGCCCCCGACTCAGATTTTACTAATACTAATAACAATCTTTTAGACACCTCAGACACTTCTCTTTTTGCTGCGGCAAGTGGTGATGTGACTACAGTAAACTATTCAGGAAAAAACAGCATTGATTCCCTGATTTACCCAGCTAAATGGACAAGTAAAACTATTACCTATAGTTTTTATGATGGTGGAAGTTACTACGACAGCAGTAGACAAGGTAAAGTTAGTGAAATCTCAAACAAAATAAAGGATTATCTTCGCAATATCCTCAAAAGTTTTGAGAACTACGTTGATCTTAAATTTGTCGAAGTATCGGATGAGGGAGGCAATTATGGTCAAATCCGATATATGAATTACACTGGAACTTCCAGTGGCTCTACGAAAGTTCCCTATAAGTATCAAACTTCGCCTCTAGCTGGCGATGTTTATTTAAGTCCTAAGATTAAAAGCCAATTTGAAGAAGGTCCTGGTGCTTATCGTTACGAAACTCTAATTCATGAAACTCTTCACGCCTTAAACCTTAAACATCCAGGTAACTACAATGGCTCTAGTACTGGGGGTCAATCAGGAGAATTTTTACCTAATGGGGATGACAACAGTAATAATTCCATCCTGTCCTATAACCGTTTCAGAAATAACAGTGATTACTCTGGAACAATTACCGCCATGCCTTATGATATTAGGGCTTTACAGTATCTCTATGGTGTTGCTGATTATCAACAAGGTGATACTATCTACAAATTTGACAAAATCGATCAATACTATATTGGTAACGACTTTTTTGGCAACAAAGACTTTAATGCAAAGCAAGCACTCTGGGATCGTGCTGGCGTAGATACTTTCGACCTTACTGGATTAGGCTCTAACAATTCTGGTTATATTGTCGATTTAAGAGAAGGAGGACTAGTAACCGCTAAAAACCTTTATAATACAAGCTCTTATAAAGCGCGTGGTGATGGCAAAAGATACAACGCGACTTCCAGAGGAACTTTCCTTGCCTATGATATGACTATTGAAAACGTCATTAGCTCTGGTAGTAACGATTATATAACTGCTAATAAAGGAGCTAATACTTTCAGTGGATACACTAAAGGTGGAATATTTGGTGATGATAGAATCTTTAATTCTGATAGTCAAGACAAAATAGATTTATCAAGTTTCAAAGTTTCTGACTTTACTACCAGTCAAAGTGGTGACGATTATGTTCTAGATTTTGGTGCAAGTGGTTCCATTAAGATCAAAGGCTATTATACCGCACCAGAAAGCGATCGCATTCAGATTTTAACTGCTAGTGGCGACCCCACACCTCCAGACTCTACACCTACACCTCCAGATCCTACACCCACCCCTACACCTACAGATGTTGCCTTAGTTTGGGAAGATCTCGGTTTTGCTGATGAAAGCGCAGTAGCTACAGGTTCAAAATTGAATTTAGGTAATGGTGTAACCGCAACTGTTAATTGGCAAATTATCACTGACGGGGGTAGTTTTACGCCTCATGCTGGGGAAGATTATGTCAGTTTTGAAAGTGGTAAAACAGGTAATCATACAGGTTATTTGTCTCTAGGATTTAATAACAGCGAAGACGACCCTAATGACTTAATTAAATTATCTCTGGACTTCGGTAAAGCTGTCACAGGTTTAACCTTTAAGGTATTAGACGTAGATCAGTCGGCGGGTAAAACTTTTGATGATGGAGTAGAAATCTATGTTAATAATGAAGTCAATGTTAAGAGTCTCTCAGGTGTAGAAATTACCACAGGAGACAATGTATTTGCCGATAACGAAACCTATATGGATGGGTTTGAAGGTAGAGGTAATGCTGGTGCTAATAACTCCAGTGAGGGAGGTAATATTAACCTCAACTTTGGCAGTACAGAAGTTTCATCACTAGAAATTAGATATTTCTCCACAGATGATGCTATTGCTAACCCTGGCTCTCAGAAAATTGGTCTTTCTGATTTGTTTTTCCAAGTCAAATCCTAAGTAATTTTACTTGATTAAACATTCAATAACTTTGACATCGGGACTTAGGGATTTTTTTAAGGGAAATTATATTAACACAATCATTTCCCTCAAATTTACCTCCCTTTTCATTTTTGAGTTCCCCTAATTTTAATTCTGACAACCTACAACTTTACTGTATATATTATATGGAATATGAAAAGATTAAATATCAATTAGACAATTCTGTAAGTATTAAACTTTTGACTACTAGACAAACAGTTAAAAGAAAAATATAATTTTCCAGTTTCCGATCTACTCACCCCTTTATCAGAATTTAAGCAACTCAACCTAAAACACCACAATTGTTTTATTACTGAAAATAAAATGAACTTTCTTACTCTTCCAACTTTACAAAATAGCTTTGCTATCTGGGGAAGTGGATATAAAACTCAAATACTAAAATCCATAGACTGGCTAAATTTTTGTGATATTTTTTACTGGGGTGATATAGATGTAGATGGGTTTAAAATTCTCTCCCAATTTAGAAAATACTTCCCTCAAACTGTTTCAATAATGATGAATCAGGATACCTTTAAATCTTTTGAAGAATTCTCTGTCAATATAAAAAACTGTGAGCCAGAAAATTTATCTAATTTAACTATTGAAGAACATACTTTATATTACTTTGTATCAAAATCTGGCAAAAGATTAGAACAAGAACATATCACTCAAAATTTTGTTGTTGAAAACTTAAGTAGATTATTGGAATAATTTAATGATATGGCTGATTTCTAAAACTACTATATATAATGTGAACAGTCTAAATCTAGTCTTAAAGAATTAAAAAATGGCTATTTCATTAACAAAAGGACAGCGAGTTTCCTTAGAAAAAGTAGCTCCTGGTTTGGAAGCAGTTTTAGTAGGTTTAGGATGGGACATCAATAAAACAGACTCAGGTACTGATTTTGATCTAGATGCTTCCATTTTCATGTTGGGAAGCGACGAAAAAATCGTGTCAGAAAAACATTTCATCTTTTACAATAACCCCAAAAGTCCAGATCAATCTGCTTCTGTAGAATACATGGGAGATAACCGCACAGGAGCAGGAGAAGGAGATGATGAAGTAATTTTAGTTAATCTAACAAAAGTACCCAATGATGTTCAAAAGCTAGTCTTTACCGTTACGATTTATGAAGCTGATCAAAGAAGTCAGAATTTTGGACAAGTAGACAATGCCTACGTGAGACTCGTAGATGTTAAGACTAAAAACGAAGTTTTGCGCTATGACTTAGCCGAAGATTATTCTATTGAAACTGCATTAGTCATGGCAGAACTTTATCGCAAAGATGGAACATGGCGCATGAGTGCTATTGGATCTGGTTATCAAGGAGGATTACAAGCTTTACTAAATCGCTATCAACGTTAAACACTTCAAACTAATAACAACCGACAACTTGGAAAAAAGTTAGAAATAAAAATTTCTGGATGAGTTTATGACAACTGCAACAAAATCATCACCTTTACTTAGTCCTTGTACTATGGGGGAACTATCCCTGAAAAATCGCGTGATTCTTGCACCCCTAACTAGAGCTAGGGCAGGAGAAACCAGAATACCTAACGATTTAATGGTTGAATACTATACTCAAAGAGCTGGTGCAGGATTAATTATTACCGAAGCTACCGCTATTTCTGCTGAAGGTTATGGCTGGCATAATGCTCCTGCCATTTATACTAATGAGCAAACCGCAGCTTGGAAAACAATTGTAGATGCAGTGCATAAACAAGGAACACCAATTGTTTTGCAACTATGGCATACTGGACGAGCTTCCCACAGTAGTTATCAACCAGAAGGAAAACTTCCTGTTGCACCTTCAGCGATTAAAATTGAAGATTCTCAAGCTCATACCCCTAAGGGTAAACAGCCCTATGAAACTCCTAGAGCTTTGGAAACAGAAGAAATAACCAGGGTTGTAGAAGATTACCGTAAGGCTGCCCAAAAGGCTAAACAAGCGGGTTTTGATGGGGTAGAAATTCACTCTGCTAATGGCTACCTAATTGATGAGTTTCTCCAGTCTAAAACTAATCAAAGAAGCGATCGCTATGGTGGCAGTCTAGAAAATCGCTATCGTTTCTTAAAAGAGATTGTAGCAGCAGTTTTAACCGTATTTCCTCCTGGAAGAGTGGGAGTGAGGCTCTCTCCTAATGGGGTATTTAATGATATGGGTTCCCCAGACTACCGAGAGACTTTTCTTTATGTTGCTCAACAGTTAAATAATTACAATTTGGCTTATCTACATCTCCTTGATGGATTAGCTTTTGGCTTCCATGAATTGGGAGAGCCAATGACTCTAGATGAATTTCGTCAGGTATTTAATCATGCCTTAATTGGAAACTGTGGTTACACTCAAGAAACCGCAGAAACAGCGATCGCTGAAGAAAAAGCTACTGCCATTGCCTTTGGTAGAGATTATATTAGTAATCCCGATCTTGTTGCCCGTTTTGCCAATGGTTGGGAACTCAATCCTCCCGCAGATCTGAGTATTTGGTACTCTTCTGGCAAAGAAGGCTATACTGATTTTCCTACTTACACCTGACTTGAGTTTGATGATTTAGGAGACAAGGGAGGCAAGGAGCAGTTAGCAATAAACCATTAACCACTAACCACCCACCAAAAATCAATGATATCTGTGAGTAATAATAAACAATCAGACAAGGAACGTACGGTAGGAAGACAATTCCAGTCTTTTTTAATTATGGTAGTTATCGGTGGCATATTTTTTGGTGGTATTGGTGGGCGTTTAGCCTATTTACAGCTAGAACAAGGGGCAATCAATCGTGCTAAAGCTAAAGAAAATCGCACTCGCAATCTCCCTAAACCCCCCATTAGAGGTAATATCTTTGACCGCAAAGGTAGGGTTTTAGCTACTACTCGCCTATCCTATTCCGCTTATCTGTGGCCCAAAGCTCAAAAACAAGAGGATTGGTCAGAATTAAAAGAGTTATTGGCAAAAATACTTGAAATACCAGCATCGGATCTCCAAAAAAGGGTAGAAGATGCTGGTTACAATTATCCCAGTCTAATTCCGATCGCCAGTAATCTCAATCCTACTCAACTAACTGCGATCGCAGAATATCGCGAACAACTCAAATGGGTGGAAATAGATCCAGGAAGAGTTCGCCATTATCCCCACGGACAACTTGCTGCTCATGTTTTGGGCTATACAGGGGAACTGAACCAACAACAACTCAAACAACGCCGAAAAGACGGCTACCGTTTGGGAGATGTGATGGGAAAAATGGGACTCGAAGCTTCTTTTGAAAGTCTCTTAAGGGGAAAATGGGGCAGTTTAAATCTAGAAGTGGATGGTGCAGGGAGAGTTTTACAAGTTCTAGGAGAAACCCCAGCCCAAGCAGGACAAGATATCACTACTACTATCGATCTAGATGTCCAAAAAGCAGCAGAATCAGCTTTGGGCGAAAGAAAAGGTGCCATAGTGGCTCTCAATCCTCAAGATGGTTCAGTACTCGCGATCGCAAGTTATCCTGGTTTTGACCCTAATATTTT
>JASJDB010000375.1 GCA_030065315.1 Xenococcaceae cyanobacterium MO_167.B52
CGCGATCTTTGGGATCAATATATCTTTTTTGTGTCCATGTATGGAGTAAAAAGAAAAAACCGCTATAGTTCTTGCTATATAGGCTTTCGGGGAGTAAATAGTATTTTTGTATGGGGTAAGTTCAGTTTAATAAACAATGAACAAAAAGAATTTAATAATGGTAGGGTGGGCAAAATAAAACCAGAAAATTTAACGCTTTAACCCTGCATATTTTGCCCACCCTAGAAGGCTACTGTCAACTGTATGATTTTAAGATTTGACTGTTTTGATTGAGCAGGGAGGCGGTGACATCCCAGTTGTATAGCGTTTCTCACAGTTATGAGTTACATCCAATGAACGATGAACAATCCTAAAGGATTCCTAAAGGATATATCCGAAGGTGTATCCTTTAGGGCACCTTCGGATAACCGCTTCGCATATCAACGATGAACAATCAACAATCAACAATCAACAAAAAGCTTAATGTTACTGTACATCGCCAGTACGAGAACTACTGCTAATTTTACTACTGATTATTCCACTCAGAAGCAGCATCTTTGACAGCTTGCTCTACTGTTTTTTCCCCTAACATAGCTGCTTGTAAGTTTTCGTAAATAGTTTTTTGTAACATCTGTAAGTTATCCATGGCAGGAATTAATACTTCTGCATCTTTGAGTTGCAGCGCACTAACTTTTCTCGCTTGTTGTAAAGGGGTAGTGTTGGCTTCTTGCTCAAGATTGGCAATGTATTGTTTAACTGCTTCTTTGGTAGAAGGAAGTACATTGGCTTGTTGAGCAAATTCTAGTTGATTTGCGGTGTTAGTAATGTAGAGAGCATATTGTAAGGCTTCGTCTGGCTTCTCTGTATTCCGAGGAATGGCTAAATTCATTACTGCAACATTTTTTTTGCCTGTTTTTCCTGTAATTTGGGGAGCAGCAGCAGAAACTTGGGCAATAGTAGGGGCGTTATTAGAAATTGCCGATAAAAATTCTGCTCCTGAAGCAAGTAAGGCGGTTTCTCCCGCTTGATACAATTCCACCCCATAACGATGTCCTTGGGTTAGCACTTCTGGGGGTAATAATTTCTCTTGGTACAATTCCACCCAGTAACGGAAGGCTGCAATTCCTTCTGGAGTATCAAAGGCTGCTTTGCCAGATTCATCAATTAATTTAACTCCCATTTGTACCATAGATTCTAAGACTTCTCCTGAGTCTCCAGGAACAAAGGTGATGAAAAAAGCGTATTTTCCTGTTTTACTTTTAACTTCTTTGGCAACTTGTTTTAATTCAGCATAGGTTTCGGGAGATTTAGTAATACCTGCTTCTTGGAGTAATTTTTGATTATAAATGGTGACTCTAGTAGTGAGATACCAAGGAATTCCAAAGATATCTTGCTCACATTGATTTTCTTGGCATATTTCAATACTACTAGCTTGCCAAATATTAGGCAGATAGACAGCTTTCGTTTCTGGAGTAATAACTTCATCTAAGTCGAGCCAAGCGTTCCGAGATGCTAATTGCGAAGCAAAATTGGGATTGAGATTAACTAAATCAGGAGCAGTATTAGCAGAGATAGCAGTTAAGATTTTACTTTCCATCGCTGACCAAGGTATATCAATCCAGCGTATTTTAATATCTTGATTTTCAGTTTGAAAACTGTTGTTTAAATCAGCAAAGTATTGATTGAATTTGGGTGCTAACTGCATTGTCCAAAATTCTAATTCTCCAGAGGATTTATTGGAGTTGTTAGCACCACAACTAGAAATTAAACCCAGGGTTAATGTTGTGGAAACTAACATTTTTAATTTTCTTATCAGAAATTTGTGATTCATAAAATTCTTGTTAATTCCAATTGCAGATCAAGTAGTTAAAAGAAATTACATTAATTAGATAGTTGAGAGAGAGTAGGCAATAAGCTACAGCTAAGGAACTTATTACAATCTCGGATTGCCAAAGTAAACTTACAGACTCTTTGTTTGAGCGTTAACTACTACTACGTAATTGTAACTATATTTTTCATGAATAATACCTATTTTTTCCGTGAAAGCACTTATCTTTAAAATTAATTTTAGCAGCTACAATATCGTACATAATCGGTTAACATTGAAATCCAATTCAAAACTAGAAAAAATATGCTTAACTCACAAAATGGATTTTGACAAGATAAGGATACTCTAGTCGCGATAGCTGATTAATGCCCCCTGTTGACAAGGGATAAAAACCAGCAAATTAATTATTTCTTAAAATTAATTGCCCCAACTTCCAACAAAACTGTGATTAATCTTTGATGGACAAAATGAATCAATTAAACTCAGTGAACTGTCATCCCTTAAGGATAGGAACATCATTATGCTCGATAAATTGACCAATATATTTGGCTCACCGACAGACGCGGTAGGAATAGAAATTAATCCTCAACAAATTAATATTGCTCAGATTGTCAAACAAGGACAACAATACAAACTGGTAAAAAATGTTTCTGCTCTAATCCCTGAAGGAGTTTATGAAGAAGGTCAGATTGTTGATTCTCTCACTTTATCAGAGTTGATCAAAGATACTCTCAAGCAAAATCGGATTAATGCCAAGGAAGTAATTACTGGGGTACCGATGCGAGAAGCAATTATTCGGATGATTCCTGTACCAGCAGAATTGGATGAGGAAGAACTCAAAGATATGATCATGGTTCACGAAGCAGGAATGTATCTACCTTATCCCAGAGAAGAGGTGGATTTGGACTATGCTAAATTGGGCTACTTCATGGATGAAGATGGTATCGAGAAAGTAAATGTGCTTTTGGTGGCTACCAGAAGAGAAGTCACTGACCTCTATTTAGAAATATTTGAACAAGCCGAACTAAAAATCAGGGTTTTAGAAATCAATAGTTTTGCTTTGATTAGAACTATTAAAGAACAACTACGTCAGTTTGGCGCAAGAGAAGCCGTAGTTTTAGTTGATATTGAATTTGATAGTACAGAAATCGCCATTATTGTTGAAGGAGTGCCACAATTTTCTCGTACTGTTCCCATTGGAACTTATCAAATGCGCTCTGCTTTGTCTCAGGCGATGGGATTGCCTGCTTCTTCTGATACGGATTTATTAAAAGAAATGACTTTGATGCCGAGGGTTGGAGATGAAGATAATACAGGTGCATCCCAGATTAACCCTGGACTATCTGCATTACTCAAAATTGTAGGAGAGTTGATCGAAGAATTGGGACGCTCAATTAATTTTTATCTCAATCAAAGTGAAGATTTGGAAGTTGCTCAACTACTTTTAGCAGGTCCAGGAGCAGCCATTGAACGTATTGATGATTTCTTCACTCAAAGATTAAATTTACCAGCTATACAAGTTGATCCTATTACAGCTTTGGCTTTAGAAACTAGTGGGGATATATCCCCCGAAGAGCGTTCAGGATTAGGTATAGCTCTAGGTTTAGGAATGCGGGAGGCATAATCTGATGTATAGCTTAGATATTAATTTTCTCAAGGATCGGGGGTTAGATACCTCAGTACCAACGGATTCTAAATCCCTTGGCAGTTCAGTAGAACTAGGGGACAAAGTTCCCTTAATCGGAGGTGGAATATTAGCATTTATTTTGCCAGCAGTGATGTTTTTTTATGCTCAAACTTTTAATACCAAAAAAGCAGATTCAGAGCAAGAAATTAAGAATATTGAGGCAGAAATAGCTAAGATTCAAGGACAGGGTAAAAGCTTTGAAGAATTGGAAGCACAAGTCAAAAAAGCCAGTGGAGAAACTAAGGCTTTAGTTAGTGTATTTAGTAAAATTCGTCCTTGGTCAGCTATTTTAAAAGAACTAGGCGATCGCACTCCTCCAGGAGTCCAAATTAGTTCGATCAAACAAAATGGAATAGGAGATGATATTTCGCTCAAAATTGATGGTACAGCTCGTTCTTTTAGTGAAGTTAATGATTTTGTTTTATTTTTACAAAGCTCTAATTTTTTTGATAGTAACCAAATAATTTTAGGGACAATTAGTATGTCTGGAATACCCATTGACATCGAAAATAAGGAAGAGTTACCAGAGAATATAAGTATCAATATTCCTGAAGGAGTTAAATATACTGTTACGGCTAAATTAGCTAATATGCCCACTGCTGTATTAGTTAAAGAACTTAATAGAAAAGGTTCTGTTGGATTACTTACTAGATTGAAAACCTTAGAAACTAAAGGAGTAAAAACCCAATGACATTTAGTGGTGATTTTCTTGATGAGGAAGGTTTAGAGGAGGATTATCCGTCGGCTTTCGGTATTACTTTTACTCCCATAGTTAGTGGTATTGCTTTAGCTATTGTGGGTATTGTTGGTGCTGGTTATATTTTTATGAACATGGTAGTTCCAGCACAAGAAAGCTATAAGACTACTGAAAAACAAAAATCAGAAAAACTTGCTCAATTAAATCAAATTAAAGGTCAGGATTATCCTGGAAAAATTGCGAATCTTAAATCAGAATTAGAAGCGGAAATAGTTTTGAAATCTAGAGTAATATCTATGTTTACTAATCAAGATGACTTGGAAACCTTACTAATTGATTTTAGTAATTTTATCGGCGCTAATCAAGGAGTATTAGTCAGGTATAGTCCAGATAAAGATATTACCATAATTGATGATAATTATTTGGGAGAAAGTGTTAAGGGCAAATTAAAGAAAAAAGGCATTTCTATTCAATTCAAGGGAACTTTTTCTCAAACTCAAGCAATTATTAACAATCTCGAAAGATTGCAACCATTATTGATCATTAAAAACTATGAATCTAAAGTCACAGATAATCCAACAGCAGTTTTAACAAGTAATCGTAGAAAACTGGTACCCAAAAATCCAGCAATTTTAACCACGGACTTAAAAATAGACGCTATTTTACCCTTAAGTCAAAAAGAACTAGAAGCAGCCCAAAAAGCTGCCAAAAATCAAACCCAATCTAACAAAAAGTAATTATTGATATTGAGGAATTAACTGTGAAAAAATATTACCACTCTCTAAGCTTGTTAACTGGAAGTTTGATATTTACTCTAGCAGCATTACCTACTCTAGCAGCATCGCAAAAAATTACAGGAGTTGAGATAGACTATGCTTTAAATCAAGGAGTAAAACTTAAGCTAGAAACTAATAGTAAAGACCAAAATGTGGGTTCATTTTTATCTGTAAGTGAGCAAAATAAGCTAGAAACTACATTAATCAAGGGGAAATTGGATCTTCCTGAAGGAGAAACTTTTACCAAAATTAATCCTGCCCCAGGTATTGCCAAAATTTCTCTCTATCAGGTTGATGAAAATCATACTAAAATTGCAGTTACTACCAAATCCAAAATCAACTTAGAACCTACTTTAAAGAAAGAAGGTAACCAATTAATTTTGGGTCTGAATCTACCACAACAGAAAAATTATCTTGTTAACAAAATTCCTATAGTTTCTGAGATTAAAACTCTCAAGCAAAATTTTTCTAAATTTTTAATCGCTCAGGGCAATAAAAATCAACCAAACAGTCAATCGTTTAATAATGAAGTTTTAGTACCAAATCCTGAAATTATCATTAGTAATGATCAACCAGAATACAATAATAATCTGCCAAACTACTCCGAACAACCTTATATCCCCAGAGCTACCGCACCATCAGTAGGAGACATTGCGGTATCTAATATTAGTACTTTTCCTGATACTATTCAACTGGGTTCTAACGCGATTGTGCCTCGGTTAGTATTAAGAGATGCTCCTGTAAGAGAAGTATTATCTCTTTTGGCAAGACAAGCTGGTTTAAATATAGTTTTTGCTACGGAAGAAGCAGAAGAGACAGTAAGAGGACAAGAAGAAATAATTGAAGGACCTACTGTATCCTTAGATTTAGAAAATCAATCTGTACAAGAAGTATTCGATTCAATTATGCTGATTTCTGGCTTAAATGCCAGTCGTCGAGGTAATATTATCTATGTTGGCGAAAAATTACCTGCTCAAGCTCGTAATCTTATCAGTCGTACCTTGAGACTAAATCAAGTAAGAGCAGAAAATGCTGCTTTGTTCCTGGCGAGTCACGGAGCGCAAGGACAGAGACTAACAACAGAAGTAGAAGAAACCGTCGATCCTGAAACTGGTAGAGTGGTACAGCGTAAAGAACTTCCTGCTACCTTACAAGACTTGGGAGGTGTTGATCAAGAGCAAGAAGATAATACTAGAGCTTTATTGCTTAAAGGATTACAAGTATCTACTGACGACAGACTTAATTCTATTACTCTTGTAGGAGAGCCTCGCAGAGTGGAGATGGCTACAGCCTTTTTAACTCAATTGGATGCACGTCGTCGTCAAGTTGCAGTTAATGTTAAAGTGATTGATATTAATCTCAATAATGAAGAGTTCTTCAACAGCAGTTTTTCTTTCGGAGTCAACGATACTTTCGTTACTCAAGATGGCGGTACAGCAATAATCAACTTTGGTGATACTCAACCTGCCAATGCAGCACAGAGCAGAATTAGTGTTCCATCTCCTCCTGTAATACCTTCACCTGGTCTCGAAGATGCTTTCCAATTTCCCAAAAAATTTCTGCTGAACTTAGAAGCTGAAATCACTAGTCGTAATGCGAAAATCTTAACTGATCCTACTTTAGTTGTTCAAGAAGGACAACAAGCTACAGTTAAACTGGCGCAAAATGTTGTTGAAAGCATCAGAACTGAGGTTGATGGCGATAGTGGCACCAGAACTATTACTCCCGTACTTGCGGAAGCTGGTTTAATTGTTACTGTCAATGTGGAAAGAATTGATGATAATGGTTTTGTTGCTCTGTCTGTCAGTCCTACCATAAGTGCTGTTGGCGATACCCAAATATTTGAAAGTGGTGATGGTGCAAGTAATGAGCTTAATCTTCTTACTAAAAGAGAAATAAGTTCTGGGTTAATTCGTCTACGAGATAATCAGACTCTAATCTTATCGGGAATTATTCAAGACCAAGAACGCAATACAGTCTCAAAAGTACCAATTTTAGGAGATATTCCTTTATTAGGTGCTCTCTTTAGACAGACAAATAAAGATAATGAACGAGCAGAAGTAGTTGTTTTGCTAACTCCCCAAATAATAGATGAACAATCTAACTTTGGCTATGACTATACTCCTGGTAAAGCTACCAGAGATATGTTGCGTCGTGGTGGTTTAAAACTTCCTGGCACTCCTTAAATTTGATTTTAACTGTCTCACAATTATCGGAGACAGTTAAAATCAAAAAAGTTACCTCAATTTTATATTGAGTAATCCCTATTTTAACTGTTATTTAACCTCGCTCCTCTTCGTACTCAGGCACTTTTTCGACCTGTTTCTCAGGAATGTTCACAGGAGGAGGATTATAGGGTTGGGGACTTTCATCATCATCCCAAACATCTTCAGACGAGTTGCTGGTAGATGAAGTCTCTTCTACAGGTACTACAGGCTCATAAAC
>JASJDB010000376.1 GCA_030065315.1 Xenococcaceae cyanobacterium MO_167.B52
AATGGTTTGGTCTTCAGGTAAAGTTGATAAAGTGCAAGAAATAAGCTTCTCTACCTTCAAAACCCATACACTTTGAGATTGTCTAGATTATTCTGATTACCTCTTCTGACTTCTGACTTGACCGAAGGGAATCCTTTAGGGCTGATTTCTGACTTCTGAACCTCGCCAAAAAACTTTTTCAGCAAACCCTAGTTAAACTGTATCCATTCACCTTTAAATCCTACGCTTGTAGTTTAGTTCGTCAAAGATAATTTCAATTTTAGTACCATTAGTTTTATCTAGTTGGATACTACCATTGATTTGTTCAACTAGACTACAAACTAATTCTAAGCCTAAAGAATCACTATTGTATAAATCTAACTTTTCAGGGAAACCTACTCCATCATCTTGAATAATAAGTACTTTCTGCCCTTTTATATTTTGTTTAAAAGTTAACCAAATATTACCCCTAGCGCGTTCAAGAAAACCATGTTCTAGAGCATTAGAAACTAGTTCATTAATAATCAGACCACAAGGATTAGCCGTCTCAATATTAAGCTCTATATTTTCCAGATCGAGAATAAACTCAATATTTCTTTCCTGAATCATATTACAGGAAGCTAAATTATCTATTAGTGATTTAATATATTTAGCAAAATTTATTCGATCTAGTTCACTATTGCCATAAAGATGTTGGTGAACTAATGCCATAGATTTAATTCTATTTTGGCAATCTCCTAGCAGTTTAATCACTTCAGGATCATCGATATAGCTACTTTGAAGCTCCAAAAGACTGGAAACCACAAATAAATTATTTTTGACACGATGATGGATTTCTTTAAGTAAAACTTCTTTCTGCTTTAAAGATTTTTCGACAGAAGCATGATTTTCTAAGTTTTGATATAGACGAGCATTTTCAATGGAAATTGAAACTTGAGAGAGTAAAACTTTTAATATTTCTAATTTTTGAGCTGTAAAAGCACCTCTGACCGCATTATTCTCTAGATAAATAATCCCTTGTAATTGATTTTGATAAATCATCGGGTAAGCCAAAATAGACTTTAATTGATGCTCAATAACACATGGATCTTCAGTAAACATACCCTGCTTATTAGCTTGCTCTAAAATCACAGTTTTGCGGGTAGTTTGAACGTAGTTAATTATAGAGTCAGGGAAATATACATATTCGGTTACTGGTAGATAAGACACATAAACTTTAATTTTTGGACTAATGGTTGCCAAGGCAGCTACTACCCAAGATGAATTTTCTTGTAGAAATAAAATACTTTTCTGCGCTCCTGCATTCTCCATCACAATTTCCATCATTTTAGATAGTAAATTATCTAAAATAATTTCTGAAGAAATAGCTTGAGAGGCTTTAAGTACTGAAAATAAGTCTAATGAAGCTATTTGATTATTATTGATACTATTTAACGGTTGAGAAGGTATTATATTTAACAATTCAGAATATTTTGCTTCTAAAGCTTGTACTTTAGCAAAAGCTCCCCAACTTTGATATCCGTAGTAAGCATCGGTTAAATAATATCCAGCTATTTTCGTCCGCCCTTGAAATAAATAAAATTCTCCAGCTAATTCTTCTGCTAATGCAGCTTCGTGAATATATCCAGCTTTACTTGCTTGTATTATTGCTTCATCATAATGTTGGAGAGCTTCATCTTTGTTACCCAAAACTCTAGCTATTTCTGCTGATACTAGCTCATATTTGTGTAAATAATTATCAGGAGAATGGTCTGTCCATATTCTTATTTGTTCTTGATATGCAACTATTTCTTCTAAAAGTTTGGGGTCTATATTGTCTCGATAAGAAACTAGAGCTAACATTGCCAAAGCAGCATAAAAATAATACACGCTAAAACACATTGTTCCAATTGCTGCTGCTAAATATTTTTTTCCTTCACGGGCATTGGCAACTGCTGCTTCGTAATCTTTAAAAAAATAACAGAGAATTAATTTAGCAAGATAGAATCCAAATAAAGATGTAATATTATTCGTTTCTTTCCAGTAAGGAAGCATTTGTGATTCATCAAAACTTTCTCCAATTAATATTAATTTGTTTTCAGCTAATCCTTGGAGATTAAGATTTAATTGTCGCCAAATCCGAGCATAATTTAACTGAAAAGTTTGTTTGAATTTTTGGATAGTATTAATTTGTTCTAAGGATTTTTTGTTAGCAGAGACTAAAGGTTCCCCGACAAAAAAGATATAGGTACAATAATACTTAGCATGAAAACAAGCGTGTTCAATATCTCCTACTTCTATGCCATCTTGAACACCCTTTAAAAAATTATCCAGGGTAGAAATAGCTGGTTCTCGCCAATGGCGAATCATGTTGTTAAAAATAAAATCTACTTTAGATTTAATTACTTTAGTATCAAATTTTTCTTGGAGTTTTAGGGCTAATTTGCCTAATTCATACCCAGCATCGATATTGCCCGAGCCACACAATAGTAGTCCATAAACAAGATAGGCAAAAGGTGATAATGGAGAATTGCCATACTTAAGGCAAAGATAAATCATTTTAAGAGCTACAATCGGAAACAATTGTGGCTTAACTATATAGACTGGAGGAATAATTATGGCTAAGATTTCCATCGCTGCCATACTATTAGCATCAGTCATTAGAGGAAGAGTTTTAAAAGATTCAATAGTATCTTTTTGTATAGAAAATTGAGGTTTAACACAATTATTTTCTGGGAGATTATGGGGTAAAAATACGTTTAGTGATTCTAGAACCGATACACCCAGATCTATAGCCGATTGCATTTCATTTTTAGCAATATAATCATGAATTTTAATTTTATAAACTCTGACCTTTTCTAGTATCTCATCAACTTGAAGCAAAAATTGATTGGCTAACTCTTCCGCGCGCTCAAAATTAGTTTGAAGATATTGAACTTCTATGGCTTCTATATGAATATTTAGAATTAAATTATAATTATTTTCCCAAGCAGATAAAGGTATGATTTCTAAAGCAATATCCAAATAATTAGCTGCTAATTCATAAGCGGTTGCAGCTTTAGCTTTTTTTCCAGCAATTAAATTTAATTCGGCTAATCTATTTTCAAACGAATTATTACAAAGTAGTTTGACTCCGAGATTTAGATGATTAACTAAATTAAAAATTTTTTCTTCGATTTCTTCAGGAGGAGTATGTTGTAGCAAAAATCGACCAATTTTAATATGAGTCAGTATTTTTTTCTCTTCTTCAAGCAATGAATAGAAAGTTTGTTGAATATGATCTCCTAAAAATTGATAATAGGTATTGTCTTGATTTTCCACTAAAATAACAATACCAGCTTGTACTACAATTTCTAATTCTTGAGCTATTTCTTCTTGACTTTCGTTATAAGCGATCGCTAAAATAGATAAATCAAATTGATTGCCAATACAAGCTGCTAATTTTAATATTTGTTGGCCTTTATTAGATAGTTTTTCTAAGTTTTTAATTACCAATTCTGATACACTGTAACTCAAAATTGGCGTGGTCATAATTTTTTCTATTTCCCAGTACCAACCCCAGCTAGAAAAATCAAAAGTCAAAAGTTTTTCGACATAGAAAGCTTGTAATAATTGGTGAATAAACCAAGGGTTACCATAGGTGCGTTCAAAGAGTAACTTAGCTAGAGGTAAAGATCGTTCTTCTTGGCAAAGTAAAGTATCAAGCAGTAATTGATTAACATCCTCTAGCATTAAAGGTTGAAGAACAAGATGATTAATATTAATATTTTTTTGTATCTTATCAATAGCTTGGATTAGAGGGTGGTCAGAATTTACTTCATTATCTCGATAGGCAGTAATTACTAATAGATACTCACTATTAGAACTATCTAGTAAAAGCTCAAGTAATTTTAAAGAAGCAGAGTCGATCCATTGCAAGTCATCTAGAAATAATACTAAAGGATGCTCTGGCTGAAGAAAAACTTTAACAAACTTTTCTAATACAATATTAAACCTATTTTCAGTTTCTTTAACTGGCAGTTCTGGTATGTCTGGTTGAGAGCCAATAATTAATTCTAATTCTGGCAAAATATTGGTAATTACTTTGCCATTTGTTCCTAATATGGATAAGATCTTTTCTCGCCATATTTGCAGTTGCTTCGAGGGTTCGGTTAATAACTGTAGCACTAGATCCCGAAAAGCTTGAATTATTCCATTATAGGGAGTATTAGTGGTTAGTTGCTCGAATTTACCAGTAATAAAATAACTCTTTTCCTTAACTATTGGTTGTATGGTCTTCAAAATCAGCGAAGTCTTACCCGTTCCAGAACTTCCTGTCACTACAACCATTTCCACTGCTCCAGAAATAACTCTTTCCCAGCTGGCAGTAATAACATTTACTTCTGAGGAGCGATTATAAAGTGTTGGGGAAATAATAAATTGACTGCATCTATCCCATGTTCCAATGTCAAATAGTTCAATTCTGCCTTGATTTTGATACTGGGTTTGACAGATTTCCAAATCCTTTTTGATTCCATAAGCACTTTGATATCTATCTTCAGGATTTTTCGCCAGAAGTTTCATGATGATAGAGGAAAGTGTTTGGGAAATATCTGAATTTAGTTGACGAGGAGTAGGTGGTGTTTGAGCAAGATGACAATGTATTAATTCCAAGTAATTGAGAGCTTGATAATAGGGGAGTTTCCCAGTTAGCATTTGGTAGAAAACAACCCCTAAAGAATAAAAGTCAGTACGGTAATCTAGGGAGAGATTTACCCGCCCAGTTTGTTCTGGGGAGATATAGGCTATCTTTAAGGCTTCTAATTCCTTGGACGATGTATTATTTTCTGAATTAAAATTAGTAGCAATACTAAAATTGGTAATTTTTACTGCTAAAGTTTCTGGATTTATAACTATACTAGAGGGCTGAATATTTTTATGAATTATTTGATGATAATGGAGTTGTTGCAGAATGTTTATTAGCTCAATAGCTATGATAAAAAAATCATTCTGAGAAACCACTTTATTGTGTAAAAACTGCTCTAGATATTCTCCCTCAAAATATTCTAAAATTAAACCCAAATAATTATTATGCTTTTCTAAACCATAGGATTTAATAACTCCTGATAAAGACAAGGATTTAAGTATTTCATACTCATTTTTTAACCGTTCTATTGTTTCTAAGTTAGAAAACTGAGTATTTATGGTTTTAATAAGTGCTAAATGTTGCTCTGATTGATGAATTGCTCGGTATATATTGTAGTAATTATTAGTATAAATCTTATTAATAATTTTATAATCACAAAATATATCCATATTATAGTTAGTTGCAGTTACTTAGTTATTTATCAAACTAACAGGATTTACTACTCAATAACAAGCCTTTAAACTCTTTGGCACTTAAAGGAGGATAAAATAAAAAGCCTTGTATTTCATCACATTTACATTTCTTTAGACAATTTAATTCTCCTTCCGTTTCAATTCCTTGAGCAACTACTTTAAGACCTAAATCATGAGCCAGCTCAATAACATTTTTAGTGATTGTAGAATTGATTTTATTACTATCAATATTATGAGTAAAACAGGAGTCTATTTTTAAAATATCAAAGGG
>JASJDB010000377.1 GCA_030065315.1 Xenococcaceae cyanobacterium MO_167.B52
GTCTGATCCAAGTCATAGAACAAGACGAAGAAGTAGGAGCAGTAGGCTCTAAACTGATCTATCCCCAAGGGTCATTACAAGAAGCAGGAGGAATCATTTGGCAAGATGCCTCTGGTTGGAATTATGGCAGAAATGACAATCCCCATGACCCCAAATATAACTATTTACGAGAAACAGACTATTGCTCAGGAGCTAGTCTAATGGTTAAAAAATCGGCATTTGAAGCCTTAAATGGCTTTGAGAGAGATTTTGCTCCTGCTTACTATGAAGATACTGACCTTTGTTTTGCAATTCGCCATCAATTAGGCTTAAAAGTAATGTATCAGCCTAAATCTGTCATCACTCACTACGAAGGAATTTCCTCTGGCACATCCACCACTAGTGGGGTTAAGCGTTATCAAGTGATAAACTCCACCAAATTCAACCAAAAATGGCAAAAATATCTCAACACCAGTGCCTATTTACCCAACCAAGGCAGTCAAAATGTAGCTAAAGCAGCTAGAAAATATCAAGGAAATAAGACAGTCTTGGTTATAGATAGTTATATGCCTTGTTATGATAAAGAATCTGGTTCTCGCCGACTCTTTCAACTTCTCAAAATCTTCAAAGAATTGGGCTATGATGTGATCTTTGCCCCAGAAAATGGCATCAAAGACGAACCCTACGTATCAGAATTACAAAATTTACAAATTGAAGTTCTATATACCCAAGAGGGTTATGGTGTAATTCCAGAAGCACAAATTAAAACCAGATTGCCTTTGATCGATATTGCCTGGATTTGTCGCCCCGAACTCAATGAAAAATACTTGCCCATAATGCGGGAACAACCCCAGATCAAAGTCATTTATGACACCATTGATCTACATTACCTGAGATTGAAACGAGCTTGGGAATTATCTCCTAACAAAGATGGACAAAAAGCAGCAGAATGGTTAGATATGCAAGCCAAAGAACTTAAAATTGCCCATAAAGCAGATTTAACTATCACTGTTACCCCTGTAGAACAATCAATTCTAAATCAACAAGGTATATCCAACATAGCTGTAGTTCCTAATCTTCACTTACCCTACTCAGGTGAGAATAAACAATTTCACGAAAGAAATAACATTCTATTTATCGGTAGTTACACCCATCCTCCCAACATAGACGCTGTGTTATGGTTGTGTGAAACAATTATGCCTTTGGTTTGGGAGAAAATACCTGAAGTTACCGTGACTTTACTAGGTAGTAATCCTACAGAAGAAGTGATGGCTTTAGCCAGCGATAAAGTTCAAGTTCCAGGTTATATCTCTGATGTGAGTTCTTATTTCCTCAATCATCGCGTTTTCGTTTCACCTCTCCGATATGGTGCAGGGATGAAAGGTAAAATTGGACAGAGTTTAGAATACTGCTTACCTGTCATTTCTACTGATATTGGTATAGAAGGGATGAATTTAACCCCAGGAAAGAATATCTTAATCGCTAACAAAACAGAAAGATTTGCCGAACAAATTATTCGACTTTATCAAGACGAAATACTTTGGGAAAAATTAGCTGCCAATGCTAAAGATGCTCTCTTACCTTTTACTCCTAAAGCAGTAAAAAATAATTTGCTTAAACAGTTAAATTTACTCAAGGTAATCTAATTAGCTATATTATTATGATCAATAGTGGCTAGAGCCAACTCCAACACAAACAATCAACTTTCTTAAAGAATATATCAATTCACAAAGAAGTAATAGCAGAATTTTGTCAGCGTCATCATATCCAAAAATTATCCTTTTTTGGGTCAATTCCGCGTAAAGATTTCTCACCTCAGAGTGATATTGATATTCTGGTGGAATTCTCCTCCCAACATATTCCAGGTTTGATTCGTTTAGCAGCAATGGAGGAAGAATTATCTTCTATCTTTGGCAAACAACTCAGGAAAATTTACCCCAATTGATTGAGCAATTAAATAAATTGCTTGGATAATTCAACTGAAATGCTTCAGGCTAGTGTTATTGAGTTCAAAAGTAAGATAGTTTAGGAATGTTAGAATTTCTGCGTCGAATTTGCGGAACTTTCTTTAGGAGTAAATCTATTTTCCTAAAAATGCTTTCTTGACTTCTCACCAAAATTTGGCTTCTCATTTGGTGAAGGTATTGATATATAAAGAAGAAATAAAATATCAGTAATTACACCGAACCTCCCCAGATAGGTGCTATGTTATGGTTGTGCAAAGTCAAGAAAATATGGGAACTTACTATTACTATCCTAAGTAGTAATGTGATCCAAGGCATTATCGCCTTAAAAAGCGACAAGGTTCAAGCTTTTGGTCATATTTCCGATTTCAGTTCTTATTTTCTAAGTCACTGGGTCTTTATTTCTCCTCTCAGATAAAGAAGAAATTAGACCAAAATATCATCGCAACTGCAATTTAATTGAGAATCTAGAAGAGTTTAATTTGAGAAATATAGAGCATTTAAAATTATTTGAAGTTAGCATAATGAAATATTTTATGTTCATAGTATAGATAAATTTTGTAAAGTAATTATGATAATTTCTCACTCTAAAAAATTTATTTTTGTCCATATTCAAAAAAACGCGGGTACAACTATTACAATTTATTTGGATAAATATCTGAATTATCAAGATATGGTAATAGGATCGACTGAATTTGGTGAAAAAATCCAGCCTTTTTTTAAGAAGAAGTATCAGTTACATAAACACTCCCATGCCAAGAGAATTAAAGCTGTTACTGGAGACGAAGTTTGGAACAGTTATTTTTCGTTTTCATTTGTTAGGAATCCTTGGGATCGCATGGTTTCTTTATACAATTATTGTTGCAAAGGAAAATATAAATTTCCAATTTGTAAAGAAGCCATAGAAGCTGGTAGCTTTTCACAATTTATAAGAGGTCAATGCTTTCAATCATTGCCACAGCAACTTGAGTACATTACTGATAAAGAAGGTAATGTTTTAGTGGACTTTATAGCAAAACAAGAATCAATTCAAAAAGATTTTGATTATGTGTGTGAACAAATTCAAATACCAAGTACTGATATGCAAAAATTCAAACACAATGTAAAGACCTTAGATAATTATCAAGATTATTATAATTCGGATGAAGATATAGACATAGTAAAAAATAAATTCGCTTCGGATATAAATTTTTTTGGATACAAGTTCTAGTTTGTTAAAAGAATAAAAATCAATGAAAGCACTAATACATATAGGAATAGAAAAGACAGGAACAACTACTATACAGGAATTTTTACATCTTAATAGGGATAAACTAGCGAATCAGGGGGTGGCGTATTTGCAAAGTCCAGGTCTTAGAAATAACCGAAGGCTTGCAACGTACTGCATGAAAAATAATAAACTTGACGATCAAGTTAAGGATATGGGCATTCTTTCAGATGCTAAAAGGAATGAGTGGAAAGCTAAATTCAGACAAAACTTTGATCAGGAGATAACAAATCTTGATGAAAAAATATCTTCAGTAATTATTTCTTCCGAACATTTCCATTCCCGTCTTACTACGAAAGAAGAAGTAAAGAACTTACTAGATTTCTTGAGTACATACTGTAATGATATAAAAATACTAGTTTACCTGAGGCGCCAAGATAAGGTAGCGGTAAGCCACTATAGCACAATGATAAAATTTGGAGATACTAGGTCTAATGTTTTTCCAGATGTTCCGCCAAATGATCCTTATTACAATTACTACGATCTTATAGAAAGGTGGACCACTGTATTTGGAAAACAAAATATAGACATTCGTATTTTTGATAAGCACAAATTTGTGGATGGTGACTTATTGCAGGATTTTATTTCTGCAACTGGGTTGATTGACTCTGATAACTTTGTTATCCCAGAAAAGCAGAATGAAAAGATGTCTGCTTCAGTACAGCATGCTGTTATTCTGATGAATCATTTCTTTCCTAGATACATAAAAGATGTTCCAGTTAGTTTTAATAATCAATTAAGAAAGTATGTTATTGGTGAATTGCAGCAAAAATATAAAGGAAGAGAAAAGCTGCCAACAAGAAAGGCAGCGTTAGGGTTTTATAAAAAATTTTCTGATTCAAATCAAAAATTAGCCGATAAGTATTTACTTTCAGAATGTCTTTTTTCAAGCGATTTTTCTATGTATCCAGAGGAAAGCAAGCAAGAAGTACTAAATGAAGGGATTGTTGGCGATATTTTCAATTCTATTTCAAATTTTTTGAGTAGTAGTTTTATTCTTCCGAGGAGGAGAGTAGATAGTATTAAGCTAAATGATGATTCAGGAGCTATTCTTAGAGACATTGCCCTTTGGTATGAGTTAGATTTTCCTGAAATTTCTTTATTTTTAATGGAAGAAGCTAAAAAATATAGATCTGATGGTTCATTTATTTTACAAAAAATCGAAGAACTTAAAAATACAGTCCATAAGCGATCTCATAACAAATAAATACTATAGATACTAATGATATGAAAGCTTTTGCAAAGAGAATTATGAGCTTTGATCAAAATGAGAATATCTGGAATTATTTAGTAGTAAATAGTAAAAAAATAACTTTTAAATTATAAAATAAGTAACTAAAGATAATATTAAAATTTAATTGCAAATTATTTATATTTTTGAATAAATATTATGACGAAATTTAAGGAAGAAAATATGGCAGAAAAGGTTGGTTATTTGCATAACCAAGCAGTTGCAAGCCATAAAGAAGGGAAATTAGAAGAAGCAATTTCTTTTTATTTAGAATCGATTGAGATTGATGAAAATCAGCCAGCTTGGATCTATGGAAATGTTATTACTTTATTGGCTCAAGTAGGACGCTTAGATGAAGGATTAAAACTAGGAAAAAACGCAGAAACACTTTATCCTGAGTCAGATGAACTTTATCGAGGAATAGGACTTTTATATCATCAATCAGGTAACATCAAAAGTACTGTTGATTATTATCTCAAAGCTCTTGAATTAAAAAATCAACAACCAGATTGGGTGTATTCTCAATGCCTTGAAAATCTGATTAAACTGAAAAATTATAATTTGGGTATATCAATTGGCGAACAAGGATGTAACTTATACAATGATTCCATGTGGATCAACTATCATTTAGCTGAATTATATATTTTGACCGAGAACTGGGAAAAAGCGACTATATATTATCAAAAACTTGAGCAAATAATTCCTGATTTTTTTACAATAGAAGAAAATAAGAAAAAAGAGGCTTTGATCAAAAAAAATCGAATAAAATCAGATCAATACCAAGCGATTCAATATTACTTAAAAGCAATTGAAGCTAATGAATATAGTATAGAATCATATTTGCGAATTCTAGAGATAAATCCAGACAATCAAACTATAATTGAGAGATTAACTAACTTTTTATTTACTGGCGAAAAACTAAATATTAAAATAAAACATAAATTAGAACAAGATGATTACTTAAAGCTAATAAATTTATTTATAAAAAATAATAACAAGCATTATGTTTTCATTTTAGGTAAATCATATATAGAGCGTTATCCAGATAGCATTTTAGAGATAAAAGTAATCTCTTGTATTTTAGATGTTTG
>JASJDB010000011.1 GCA_030065315.1 Xenococcaceae cyanobacterium MO_167.B52
TCGTTATTTCTTGTGGAAAACTCTGGGTAAAATGTGGAAAACTTTATCACAGTTTGTGGAAATAGTGGGGAATCTATGGGGTAAATCTTAGATAAAAAATAAGAATTAATAATTTTTCCTTACTGTCGAATATCGGGAATACAAATCGAATTGTCATCTTGAATTACGATCAACCCTTGACGACGTAATTTTCCCATTAAACGAGTTACTGTTACACGAGTTGAACCAATACTACTGCCAATTTGAGCATGAGTCAGAATATAAGGTAAACAATAACCAGTTTCACAAGGTTCACCATATTCTTCAATCAGAAGATTGATAAAACTCATGAGACGGTCTATTGTCTTTCTCTGACCTAAAGCACTAAGCCATAAAAGTTTACGCTGATGCTGATATCTTAGGGCTTCATAAACTTCTTGCCGAAAATGGGGCCAATTATCCAAATCATGCCAGTATAGCCAAATTATGTGAGTACCATCTAGATGGCAATATGCTTGAAGATCGTAAGAAGACTGGGCAACTATTTCAAAAGCTTGACCAGGAGGAATAAAACCTAAAAAAGTTTCTTCTGGGTCATCTTCATTAGACTCCGAAGCATCAACACCTCGATTGCGCTGCATCGGCGCAGCGATTAGGGATGGATCTCCCGATGAGGTTGGCTTATCCAAGGAATGTCTATCTTGGGATATACTCTCTGGGGGAGAAAATCCCTCGCGGTCAATTGCACCAGAAATATTATCCTCAGTTGAAGTTAGTTGGGTTGTTTTACCAACTAAGCGAATAACCCCTTTGTTGACTAAGTATAATAATCCAGGACGAGCGGGAACACGTTCATCTTTTCTAAAAATGCGATCTCGATAGTGTGTTTGTGCCCAATCAATAATTCGTTGCCATGTTAAAAAAGGGCGGGATGCCTCAGAAGAGCGATCAATAAATTGCATGGTGTGGAGGCAAAATAATTAATATAAATGCATATTTGATTTTACATGGATAGCAATATAAGTAAAAACACTTTTTTATATAAGTTTTTAAAAGTGGATATTGCCAATAATAATCTAGGACTCAAGCAAATTTTACAGGAACAGTTATTACAAGCAATCTGCTCTTATCGCCAACAAAATAAAATTGGGAATAGTTGGGATAGCATTATTGTTTCCATGCCAGAGAAGTTGATTTTATGCAATAAGAATAATCAGAAAATCTTAACAAGCCAGGGTAAAAAGCTATCTTCTAATCCTGATTATTTGGTGTATCGTTGTGCTATAGCATTTCCTTTAGCTAATTTTTCTAACATAAAACCATTAGATATAGCACAAGAATTAGTTGACTTTTTTCCTCAAAGTAATCTTGAATCGCTGACAGAATCATACATTAAAATACTGGTTAAAGTTGTTTCTCCAGGTTGGATTGACTTTGAAATTAACCACAGTTCTTGGGGAATTTGGCTGAAACAATTGACTCCAAAGCTTGGATTTAAGCACATTAATACAATCCCAACTCATTCTCGTGATGAAAATTTACATTTGATTAGAGAAAACTGGAGTTTATTTGGGATAAATTATTATCACGCTCGTTGTTATTCCCTTTTAAAACTAGCAGAAAGAGAAGAATTAATTCAATTAGATAACCAAAATTTTCAGAGTTTAGCATGGCAGATAAGTAACCCTCATCCAATTATTTGGTTTGATAGTACTCAAGTTTTTTTACTAACTCATCCTCAAGAATTAAATTTGTTGCACTCCATCTTATTAATATTAGATCGATTAGGCGATCGCAAAATGCTTACTTTTCAGTGCCTTGGGGAAAAACTTTCTTTATCTTCAAGCAATAGGGAAGCAAAAATCTGGATCGACTTGGGACTAAATTTAAGCAAGGCTTTGGAGCAATTTATAATTTCTTGCCGTTTTTGCGGAGAAGTTAAACAGCAAAATACTCCCCTAGCAATAGCTAGATTAGGATTAATTGCTTTAGGACAGTGGTGTTTGTCTGAGCTATTGAGAGATAAGTTACAAATCAACCCCATTCCTTTGAAGGAATTATAAATTATACTTTATAGAACAACTAGGAGTGACCATTAACTAAAACTCTGACAAATTCTATAATTCATAAAAAACAACCTGCACCAAATAGTACAGGTTTTTGATTTAAATTTATAGTACTGGCTCTGTTGTAGCTTAACCAGCACTAGAAGCATAAAATGCTACAGTGATGACTGCACCTATTATTACTGCACCTAGAGTACCTAAAATTAAATAATTGCGTTTCTCAGTGCTATTGGGTGGCTCTGCTCGGTACATTTCTGGCTCACTAGCAAAATTGTTGAGTCTTCCACCTTCTTCTGTTGTGTATGGCATATATTGAACCTGTATTATGTTTTCGTGATAAAAGTTATTTCTTTGTGAACCATCTTACAACAATTCTTAACATTTACCTAATGTTGTTTACAATCTTTACTAAGGACTAAAAATCATCAGAAAATTTACTATTCTCATTCTGTGCCGTTCAGTGACAAAAATGATTACTATGGCAACAAAGGTAGATATTAAGTTTTAGGGATAGCAAAATTATATGATAATCGTAATGAAAGTCGGGGCTCCGAAGGATAAAATTGCTGAAGTTTGTGAAGAGTTAGAAGATTGGGGGCTGAAGCCAGAAAAAATTATCGGTAAACATAAAGTTGTAATTGGCTTGGTTGGAGAAACCGTTTCTCTCGATCCTTTACAACTGTTAGAAATTAGTCCTTGGATCGAAGAAGTTTTACGAGTCGAAAAACCTTTCAAGAGAGCTAGTCTAGAATTCCGTGATGGTGAATATAGTGAAGTAACTGTTTCCACTCCTAATGGTGATGTGATCTTTGGTAAGAGTCATCCTGTCGTAATTGTAGCTGGTCCTTGTTCGGTAGAAAATCAAGAGATGATCATTACTACCGCTAAAAGAGTGCGAGATGCAGGAGCTAAGTTTTTGCGGGGAGGAGCCTATAAGCCTCGCACTTCTCCCTATTCTTTCCAAGGACATGGTGAGAGTGCTTTAGAATTATTAGCAGCAGCCAGAGAAGCGAGTGGGTTAGGCATTATAACTGAGGTAATGGATACTGCCGATGTAGAAAAAATTGGTGCTGTTGCTGATGTGCTACAGGTGGGAGCTAGAAATATGCAAAATTTTGCCCTGTTGAAAAAGGTAGGCGCACAGGACAAACCCGTATTATTGAAGCGGGGAATGTCCGCTACTATCGATGAATGGTTGATGGCAGCAGAATATATTTTAGCAGCAGGAAACTCTAATGTAATTCTCTGTGAACGAGGAATCAGAACTTTTGATAGTAAATATACTCGTAATTCCCTCGATATTGGGGTTTTGCCTGTATTAAGAAGTTTGACCCATTTGCCAATTATGCTCGATCCCAGTCATGGAACAGGAAGAGCAGAGTATGTTCCTGATATGGCAAAAGCAGCGATCGCAGGAGGAGCAGATTCTTTAATGATTGAAGTTCATCCTAACCCTGCTAAAGCTTTATCTGATGGTCCTCAATCTCTCAATCCTGACAAGTTTGATCAAGTAATGGAAGAATTGGCTGTGGTAGGTCAGGCTATGGGCAGATGGAGTAAAACAGAAGTCGCGGTTTAAGCTCATCCCACGCTTAAAAGACGTGGGATTTCACGTTCATCGTTCATGGTTCATGGTTGATTGTTTCAATCAACAATCAACAATCAACAGTCAACGGGCGGTGTTTCCTGCCTAGTTTAAAAGCATAGGGCTTCCACACCGCCCCTTTATTTAAGCAATATTATTTCTTAAGCCACACATTCCAGCATAACCAATACCGATCGCGTCAACGCTATCATCAATGGGTAAGGTTTCTAGGGCAAACAAGTTTTGGACTAGTTCTGCTACTTCATTCTTTTTAGCTCTACCATTACCTAGATGGCATTTCCAACTCGATTGATGCAGATATATTGGCGTGAGATCTCTTTCACGATAGCAAACTAAATTAATTACCCCAAAAGCCTGTAAGACTCCTCCTGCTGCTTTGATACTTCTGCCAAAGAAAGGCATCTCGATAACTATATTATCAGGCTGAAATTCTCCTAACAGTTGAGTAAAATCTTGCTCAATTTCTAATAATCTTTGAGGAGTTGGTAATTTTTTTGAGGTTTCGATTGTGCCATAGTCGATTAAAGAAGGTTCTCCATAGTCTACTTCTTCTAAGATTGCCCAACCAATTATTGCTAAACCAGGATCAATTCCTAACCAAAACGGAGCCATGACTTTTTTGATGGTGCAACTGACTTAGTATAGTCTAACTTTCCCTCAACCTAAACTGTCTCTAGCTCCTGTTGTTGGAAATGGGCTTTAAATCTTTTTTCAAATTTAACCAATACGGGAAGATTAGGGCTTATTGGTCTTCCTTTATGTTCTGTCATAATAGCCATCACTTCTCCCTCCATACCTTTAACATCAAAAGGTTGCTGTTTTTTGCCAGGGTAGTGATAGACGACTACGGATTCTTTGACACGAACGCGATCGCCAATCTTCATACTTATATACTCTCTCAGGGGTTGCCGTTTTTTACTAAACTAAATATTGTTCTAAACAATCTTACTATTGTTGCATAGAATTTACACAATAGTTCTTCAAAAGAATTGCTGTTTTTTTACATCATAGAAGTAAAAAAGTCAATAGTATCTTTTAGGGCGACAATGAATTGATCGATTTCATCACGAGTATTGTAGAAGTATAAACTTACTCTGGCACTACCAGAAGCGTCAAATAAACGATGTAATGGCTGGGTACAATGATGACCAGAGCGAATTGCTATTCCTTCATGATCTAGTAAAGTAGCTAAATCACTAGCATGAATTTCTGGTATGTTAAAAGCTGCTAATGCTGCTCTACCTTCCCCATTTTGATCAGGTTTTGCACCATAGATTCTAATGTTAGGAATTGTCTCTAGTTTCTTAAATAAATAGGCAGTTAATTCTGCTTCATAGATGTGAATATTATCCATGCCTATACTATTAAGATAGTCGATTGCTGCTCCTAATGCGATCGCTTCTCCAATGGCAGGTGTTCCTGCTTCAAATTTATGGGGTAATTCTCCATAGGTAGAATGGTCAAAATACACCTCACTAATCATTTCCCCTCCGCCTAAAAATGGAGGCATAGACTCTAGCAAAGCTTTTTTACCATAGAGAAATCCAATACCAGTAGGAGCGCACATTTTATGTCCTGATGCTACTAGCCAATCACAATCTATTTCTTGCACATCTATAGGCATATGAGGGACACTTTGGCAAGCATCTATTAATACTTTAGCTCCATATTCATGAGCCAATTTAGTAATTTCTTCAACAGGATTTATAACTCCCAAAGTATTAGAAACATGAACGATAGATACCAGTTTAGTTTTATCTGATAACAGGGATTTGTAGCTATCTAAATCTAAAGCTTCTTGTTCATTTAATTGAATCCATTTTATTACTGCCCCTGTTTTTTGAGCAATAATTTGCCAAGGAACAATGTTACTATGGTGTTCCATGACAGATAAAATGATTTCATCACCTTTATTTAGGTTAGTTAATCCCCAGGTATAAGCTACCAGATTAATTGCTTCACTAGCGTTGCGAGTATAAACAATTTCTTCACGACAAGCAGCATTAATAAATTTAGCAATGTTATCTCTGGCTGCTTCATAAGCATCAGTAGCACGATTACTTAATGTATGTGCGCCACGATGTACGTTAGCATTATTTTTTTGATAGTAATTCAACAATGCATCTAATACCTGTTGGGGTTTTTGGGAACTAGCAGCACTGTCTAAATAGATCAGAGGTTTGCCATGAATTTCTTGATCTAGAATGGGGAAGTCTTTTCTAACTCTATCGCCGAGAGTTTTTTCTTGGATTAGGGTCATATTAGTTATCAATTATCAGTTATCAGTTATCAGCTATCAGTTATCAATTATCAGTGGATAAATAACACATTGCCTTATGTTGATAAATCTACTGGATACTTTTTTAAAGAGTAATTGAATACTTGATTTCTTCTTGTACAGATTTAACAGGTATTCTTGCAATAATTTCAGTAACAAAAGCATCTATTAATAACTGTTTGGCATCATTTTCTGTTAAACCACGACTGCGAAGATAAAAAATTTCATCTGCTTCTAATTGAGAAACTGTTGCGCCATGAGAACATTTAACATTATCAGCAGTAATTTGTAATTCTGGTTTGGTATCAACCCTAGCTTTGGGAGATAACAATAAATTGCGGTTTAACTGGGAAGCATTGGTAAGTTGGGCTGGTTTGGGGACAAATACCTTACCGTTGAAGATAGAATGGGCGCGATCGCTTACAATACATTTATGTAACTGATCTGTTGTACCATGGGGATGCTCTAAACTAATTACACTATGGGTATCAGCAGTTTGTTGATCTTTAGCTACAGTTAAGCCATGGAGATTAGTTTCTGTTTGTTCTCCAGTTTGATAAACTTCGGGGGTATGACGGGATATCTTAGCACCAAGATTGATTTCTGTGAGACTATAGCGACTAAATTTTTGCTGACTAACTGCGGTTTTCCCTATGTGATAAGCAGTATCAGATTCTTGTTGTAAGCGAGTATGATTTATCTGGGCATTTTCTCCTAAGAAAACTTCCGTTACAGCGTTAGTAAGATAACGAGATGCACCATTATATTCTTCTACTATGGTTAAATCGCAGTTTCTTTCTGCCACAATCCAACTTCTAGGTTGAGAAATGGTAACAGAATTTTCTGCTATGGAAAGAAACAACAAGTGAATTGGTTTTTCTACCACAGTATCAGGGGCAGCCCAAATAATAGCAACGTCACTGATACTGGCTGTGTTGAGGGAAGTAAAAACCTCTTCTTTTCCTGGTATGGTGCCTAAAAAGGGGCGAAAATATTTACAATACGCTTCAGGAAGATTGGTTAAATTTCCAACATAAATCCCTTTTGGTAAAGCTGATGTATTAGATGCTTCTTCTGAATATTCTCCATTAATGAATACTAAGCAAGTTTCATTCGCTTCAGGTAAAGTTTCGATAATCTGACAAGCAATATCGAGAGTATATTCTTTATCAAAAGATACTGGTGCAACAATATCTAAATCTAAGATTTCCGAAATATCTGTAAACCGCCATTCCTCATCTTTTTTAGTTGGTACAGTTAAACGAGATACCCAAGATGCAGATTGTTCCCTAAGCTCCGTTAACCATTCCCCAGTTTCCTTATCTAATTTATCAACTGGTGCTATGGGGCGTTGTTGGAGAATTTTGGCAAGAAATAAATCTTCTTGTATTAGTGATGTCGTAGTTTGAGTCATTGTTTCTAAAGTTAATCATATGTATCTATAACTCCCCTCTCCTACTAGGACAGGGATTGAGGAAGAGGTTAGACAGGAGCAGTTTCTTCCAAAAATTCATAACCGCGAGACTCCAACTCTAAAGCCAACTCTTTACCACCACTTTTAACAATCTTGCCATCTTGCATTACATGAACAAAATCAGGTGTAATATAATCCAGCAAACGTTGATAGTGAGTAATTACCAGGTAACCTTTATCTGGAGTCTTTAATTGATTAACTCCCTCGGAAACAATTTTCAACGCATCAATATCCAATCCCGAATCAATCTCATCCAAGATAGTTAGGGTAGGATCGAGTAAAGCCATTTGTAGGATTTCATTACGCTTTTTCTCTCCACCAGAAAAGCCTTCATTCAAGCTTCTTTCTAGAAAGCTCGACTTCATTTTGACAACATCTAACTTCTCTTCGATCAAATCTTCAAAATCGAATGTATCAATCTCTTCCAAGCCTTGATGTTTCCGCTTCGCATTATAAGCTACTCGTAGAAAATCTAAGTTACTAACCCCAGGAATAGCTAAAGGATACTGAAACGCCAAAAAAATACCATCTAAGGCTCTCTCATTGGGTTCTTTTTCTAAAATGCTTTCACCCTGATAAACAATATCTCCCCCTGTAACTTCATAATCAGGATGTCCTGCAATAATTTTAGAAAGGGTACTTTTCCCTGAACCATTACGCCCCATAATAGCGTGGACTTCACCTGCCTTAACCTCCAGATTAACTCCTTTCAGAATTGAAGTTCCATCAACATTGGCAGTTAGGTTACGTATAGATAAGATAGTCTCACTCATAGTCTGTCTCTCAGGTAAAATTTAAGTTTAGAATTTTCTATAGTTCAACCTATAGGGGTCATTTCAAAGCTTACTGTGCTCTCTGTTCATACTTAAACAACATTTTTGTTGTTTAAGTCTATTGTAGGATACATTAACAACATTCTGGTTGTCAAAGTCTCTTGGGAACCATCAATGAACTAGAAACTATGTATACTTTATTGATGAGTGATGATGATCACAAAATCTCAATAATACAAATCACATAAATGAATTAAGAGGCATGACATAATGACATATTGTTAAAAAGCTATTTAATTAAAAAATATTTTCTAACAGTATGAAACTTGCTTTTTTTACTATTCTGGTACTAACTTATGTTTTACCTACACGATCAGCATCAGCAGAACCAAATTTATGTAATGCTTCGGCTAATACTATTCAGGAAAAAGCAGTAGTAGATATTTTACAAGAACTACATTTAATACAATCTAATTTAAAAAATACTCAGAATATTTTAGAGAGATTAAATCATCAAATCTCTCAATCCATTAATCGTAGCACTTCTGATCCTATATTTGAATATAATGATTTAATTAATGAATACGATAGATTTATAAAATACAGCAAAAAAACAGGTCAAAATTATAATAAATTAAAAGTTCTTTACAACGCTCTACTAAAATCTATTTCTCCTTCCAGTAATATTGCTTTACTAAATTGCTTAAACAATGAGAGATTAAGAATAAATAAAAATATGAATAGTATTAATATTAATTATTTGTATATTGATCTATAAAATTTTTCTTTTAACTTTAAAAGCAAAACCAAAAGCGATCGCAACAAGCTATTTCGTACTAACTCAGCCGATATAAATAACATTCAATCAACAAAAGCTAGAATGTTAAAATATATCCCATAATATCTCATAGCTATGAAAAATGATCAATGAAAATCCTGCTAGTAGATGACGAAGTAGAATTAACCGATTCTTTGAGTAAAATTTTATCCTACGAAGGATATCAAATTGATATTGCTCATGAGGGATATAAAGGAATAGAATTGGCTCTGCAAAATAACTATGATTTATTAATTTTGGACTGGATGCTACCTGGTAAATCTGGTTTAGAAATTTGCCAAGAACTACGTGATCATTCTTTAACTACTCCTGTTTTATTTCTAACAGCAAAAGATACCATTGATGATCGAGTAATAGGTTTAGATGCTGGCGCAGATGATTATTTAATTAAACCATTTGAACTTAGGGAATTACTCGCTAGAGTTCGGGCTTTATTGCGCAGAATCCCCACTATAGAACATAATGTCCCAGAAAAGCTTAAATTTGGTAATCTCGAACTAGATCAAGATAATCAATTAGTCTATCGTAGTGGAAAAGCCATAGAATTATCTGAAAAAGAACTGGAGCTTCTAGAATATTTCATGAGTAATAGCGGTCAGTTATTAACTCACGAAGAAATATATAATCATCTATGGAAAAATAATAGTAAACCTAGTAGTAATGTCGTGGCTGCCTTAATTCGCTTATTGAGACGAAAAGTCGAAGTTAAAGGTGAACCCAATTTAATTCATACTGTCTATGGTAAAGGGTACCGTTTTGGAGATTGTTAACTTCTGCCTAATAATCAAAAGGTAGTAATTTAATTGCTTCTTCTGGTGCTAAAGGGCGACTAAACCAAAAACCCTGCATTTCTTCACATTCTTGACTTTGTAATAGTTTCATTTGTTGCTGGGTTTCTACTCCTTCGGCTACTACTCTTAAGTTTAAGCCTCTGCCCAAAGCTACCATTGTTGAAATAACCGCTAAATCTTGAGATTCATTTTTGAGTTGTTTAACAAAATTTTGGTCAATTTTTAGAGTATTTAGGGGGAATTTTTTAAGTTTATCTAATGAAGATAATCCAGCAGTAAAATCATCTATAGAGATAGTAACTCCCATATTAGTTAATTGAGATAAAACTTGATAAGAATATTCATCATCTTCCATTAGAGTATTAGCAGTAATTTCTAGTTCTAAGAAATTTGGTGACAACCCAGTTTGTTGCAGAACTGTTTTGACTAATTCAGGAAAATTGGGTTGTTTAAATTCTACATGGGAGATATTAACTGACATTCTAATAGGAGGTAAACCTTCAGCTTGCCAAATTTTACTTTGTTGACAGGCAGTTCTTAATACCCACTCTCCAATGGGGAGAATTAAGCTGCTTTTTTCAGCTAACTGAATAAAACTACTAGGTAATAATAAACCTAATTCTGGATGCTGCCAACGTATAAGTGCTTCTATCCCTTGAATCGAACCATTTTTAGTGTTGACTTGTGGCTGATAATGTAGCAGTAATTCTTTTTTATCTAATGCCTGATCTAAAAATCGCTCTAGTTTTAATATCGCAGAAGTCTGGGCATTAATATTTGAGTTATAAAATAAGTAATGACTAGTTTGTTTTTCTTTAATCTTTGCTAAAGCCAACTCAGCATTTTTGATTAAAACCGTACTGTTTTCTCCATCCTGAGGATAAATAGCAATTCCGATATGACTATCAAATTGTAAAATTTGATCTTCAATTTTAAAAGGAGTTTCTAAAGAATCAATAATTCTGTTGCTAATTTTTGCTACTTCTTCAACTCCACTAATTTGTGGCATTAAGAGAGTAAATTTATTTATTTCCCAATAGGAAACCGTATCTCCTGAACGTAGACAAGTTTTTAATCGATCATAAATACTAGAAAGTAATAAGAAACTAAAATTTTTATCTATCTGATATTCAATTTCTTCAAACCCCTCAATATTCAAGCACATTACTCCTACTAATTTTCTGTTTCTTTTAGCATTAGCCAAAGCAGTTTCTAATTGCTTTTCATATACTTCCTTTTCTGATAATCTCCCAAAATTATTTTCTGGATTGCTAATTAAGGTATTTCCAGGATTTCGCACAATCAGATAAAAAACTTGTTCTATTTCTAGATCAATAAAACTAATATCTAAATTCAGTTCAATCTTGAATCCATCTTGATGAAATAGAAAAAAGTTACCACTATATTTATTATCGAGTATTACTTGATTTAGAATTTTTTTGAATTTTGCACTATCAAAAACTAAATCATCAATAGTCATAGCTCTTGCTCTGCTAAGAGAATAGCCTAACAGATTATTGCAAGCATTATTAATAAATACTATTTTTTTACTGTTACTATCTATTACAATTACACTGTCTGTTATTCTTTGCAAGAAAATTTGATATATATTATCTTTATTTTTGGTTAATTTTTCTAATTTTCTTTCTTGAGTAATGTCTGTCAAGTAGCTTCTGATAATTTTATTTTCGGATAGATAATAAGCATTTTGTTTGAAAATATGATCTTGTATTTCTATTTCTCTAAGACAAGAAGTATTTTGTTGATTACAAACTTCTATTAGTCCTTTCAACAAGGGATGATTCAGTCTTTTTCTAGTAAGATCTTTAAATCTAATAAGAGCTACTGAATTTATATAAGTAATATTACCATTGAGGTCAATTTCAATAATGGGTTGGGAACTTAATTCACCGATAGATGATAATCTAACTAATTCTGAATCATTGAGTTGATCAAATTGTTCATAAGGAGCTATAACTGTTTCTTTATTAATTAGAGTTTTGCTACGATTATCTCTTTGGGAAACCTTTTTATGCTCTAATTCAGATATTTCTGTGGAATTTTCTATAGCTTCTGATAAATTAGATAAGATGTGATACCTTGCCTTAACATCATTACTAAATTTGATGATATCTCCATGCTTTAGTTCATGTACTAGACATTTTTTACCATTAACAAATATGCCATTGCGACTTCTATTACCTTGTAGGTTGCCATCAATAATCCAATAAGAGAAACTATTGCTTTTCATCTCAGTTCTTCGGACAAAAGTAGCATGATAACGTGAAGTTTTTTGAGAAGAAAAAATAATATCGTTTTCTGAGTGTCTTCCAGCAGTATAAGAAGCTTTCTCTAAAGTTATGGTTTTTCTAAACCCAGGCTCTTCTACTACCAATAGATGATTGCTTGTTTCAGTTTCTAGCATTATTTATGAACTATAGATATTTTTTTGATCGAGGGATCAAAAATCAGTTAATAGATACTTGTTCTAATATGGTTAGGAATAATTGCAGCATCTATTAAAAATGGCGATGTTTGAAAACATTGAATTAATGATCATTAGTTCAACCTGACATTTAGCAGTAACATGGCACACACTAGGTTCATGCAACACCTATCATATAGTTCCCCAAACTATGATCAAAGTTATCAATATGGCTCTTAAAATTTGTGCTTAGAATTTGCTGAAAAAATTTTAATCTAGTTTTCTATATCAATAATTAGCACCGCAGGGGTGTTTCTCACTTTTTTTTCTAGAGGCTTAACTTTTTGGACCAGTTTGATGAATTCTTGATAATCTGGTACTGCTCGATCAACGATATAGCCAGCGTCAGACATTATATTACTAGGAGCTTGAGTCATAGCCTTTTTAATTTGTTCCTGTAGTTTCGGTTCAACATTATTGTTGATAACTACTAAACCAGAGGGAATGAAGCGACTTTTATGTAAAATTCGGAATTTTGTTTGAGACTGAAGATTGTAAAATTCAAACTCTCTTTCTGATAATGCACCCGCGTCTACTTTACCACTACTAACCCATTCCATAACTTCTTCAGGGGTGGCTGCAAACATTACTTTAGCTAAAGTTAAGCCATAAAGATCATATAGAGGTAAATAATATCCAGCAGCAGAACCTGGTTGTCCTAAGGCAAGTTTTTTATTAGCTAAATCTCCCAACTGTTCAATTTCACTATTTTCTTTGACGATCAAAACTGACCTTTCTAGACTACTAACACTGTCTAGGGTAAATAAAGGGCGATAAAATTTGTTTTCTAGAGCAGTCGCAGCTAATCCAGGGGTGGCAAATACAATCGACCATCTTCTTCGGTTAATTTGCTCTAAAGCTTGGAGCTCATTATAGGCTGGCTCTATTTCCACAATAGATTTAGTTTTTTTTGCTAGGTATTCTTTGAATAGTTCATAATCATCCACTGATCGTACTTCATCACCATAGCTAATTACTCCAATAACAATTTTATCAGACCTAATTTGGGAAGTTCCATTGCAGCCAATTAATAGTAAGGCTAATAAAAAATATCGTTTAACTCGTAGTATTAGCATTATTTTATTTAACTTGAACTCCTCGCCAAAAAGCAACATACCCTTCGATATTTTTGGCTTTTTCTTTGGCTTGGGGATAGTACCAAGCTGCATCTTTATTTTCCTTACCCTCAACCACAATATTATAGTAACTTGCTACTCCTTTCCAAGGACAAGTAGTGTGAGTATCACTGGGTTGAAAATACTCTTGATTAATCGATTCGGCGGGAAAGTAATGATTCCCTTCTACTACTTCACTGCGATCGCTTTGAGCTAACACAACTCCATTCCAGATAGCTTGAACCATGGTTATGATAATTTGGTAATCCTTGTCGTACAATATTTCAACATAGTCCCTCAAGAGATTTTTTTTTCACAACAGGATTAATCATTAACAATTATTAATCATTAACAATTAGGAAGATTCACGTTAAGCTGAGAATGAGATAAACAATCCCGTGAGATAGAGAGATTATGGGCGTTCGTGCTATTGCAATATGTTTCTTGTCTAGTATTTTGTGGCTAACCAGTTTGTTAATCACTCCAACAGCTAATGCCCTAACTCCCATCAAACTATACAACCTCTCCTATGAACCTTGTACAGGGGACATAGCCAAAAATAATGTGGGTAGTGGAGACTTAGGCGCAGTTAACTGCTTTTTGGTTAAAGGAAAAGCTAAAAATATGTCTGGTAAACCCGTAGTTGATGCGGATGTCTTCGGACGAATCTATGATGCCAATGGCAACAATGTTATGGAAAATCGGGGTAGAGTGGGGACAATTGAAGAAGTGCCTCCGGGTGTCAGTGATTTTGAAATCAGAATTAGTGTTTCTACTAATCAACCGACACCCTTGACTCTCAAGCAGTTTAAAGCCTCTGGCTTTGCTGGCAAAGTTCGTCCTTTCTACTATGATGATTTTGAAGGTTAAAATCCAGCAGCCATGGCACTAACGGCTAAATTACCCAAGAAGCTTTGTAATAGTTGCAATGCCAAAATGGCTAGAATAGCAGAAAAATCAATCCCGCCCAATGGTGGGATAATTGAACGGAAAATGTTCAGGTAGGGGTCAGTAATAGGACTGAGGATAGAAATTATATTAAAAGCCCATTCTTGTCCTTGAAACCAAGATAAAAGAATTCTTACAATCAATATGTAGCCGTAATATACTAAAAATGTATATAAGCTACTAAATATTAATTCCATAAATCAATAAATCTCCAAACTAGATTATATATACGAGCATTATTTTAACTTTACAACAAGTAGAATCAACTTAGCCTCTTTGAGCTTCAATCTGTCTCACTACGGTCAAAGCTGAATAGCTTACTCCTGCTGTTCCTTCCCCTGGATGGGTGGAGTCTCCTACTAGCCATAAGCTCTTAATTGGTGTGCGATTGGCAATTCCAAAAGGACCAAAGGTGCTGATTCTTTGACCTACACCACCTACAATCCCTTCTTCTCTGGCAGTGTATTTGGCAAAAGTTCGCGGGGTTGCCGTTTCTTGGTGGATTATGGTGTCAGAATTAAGGTTAAAATATGTTCCTAACTTTGCGATCGCTTCTTGAGTATATTGTTGTTTGAGGATATCGTAATCTTCTGCTGTACCTTTCCACCACATTCCCACATTGGTAAAAGAAGAAGCAATAATAGTGGCTTTACCTGTGGGAGCGCGTCCATCATCGGGTTTGCTAACAGAAACAAATAAAGAGTTATTTTCTCCAATTATTCCCTCATAATCATAGAGAAATTGTAAGTGGGGTGGACAGTCAAGAGGAATCGCTTCTTGGGTTACCCCCAGATAAATCACAAAGGCACCAGACGCTTCAGGTAATTTATTGATCCGCTGGTGATATCTTTGCCAACTAGAAGAATTAGGTTGAGATAGCTTAACTAAATTTTGTACTGTGACATTAGCAACTACTTGATCTGCTGCTTCTATGTGGGTTTCTCCTGTCTTGTTATTACAGACTTTAACTCCTGTTACCTTGCCATTTTCACTCTTTATTTCCTCTACAGTATGGCGCATATAGAGTTTACCACCGTATTTTTCTAATCCTGCTACTAAGCGATCGCTCAATACTTGCATACTTCCTTCTAAGTGAAACAGTCCTTGGGGGGCTTGAGATACGGCTAAAGCAGTGGCAGCATACAGTAAGGCAGTATTGTCTGCATCTACTTGGGAATAGAGTTTAAGCTGCATATCCAAAAAGGTTTTGAGCCGTTTATCTCCTCCTAAGCCATAGAGTCTTAAAGCATCACCTACTGTCATCAGGGTAAAGGGTACAGTAATTAAAGTATCCAGTCTCACAGCAGATAGAAGTTGCCAACAATCCCATAAATTGCGGGGCGGTAATACAGGATCGCGAGATTGAAACTGCCAACTAGCAGTAAATAGTTTGTTCAATAAATTCCAAAAGGGTTCGCTTCCAGGAAACTGTCTTTGTCTTTCTTCTTGCCATTTTTTGCGATCGCGCCATACTCGAATTGGCTCAGTTTCTCCTGGTAAAAACACTGCACAAGCAGGATCACAATAGGTGGTAGGAGGTAAATCAATTCCTAACTCAGAAAAGATGCGATGATGAATTCCACCAGGCTCTAAACCAGCTACCTGAGTTGCTCCTACATCAAAAGTAAAACCCCTCCGCTTAAAAGTGGAAGCACATCCCCCTGGTACAATTGCTTGGTCATAAATCACTACTTCATAACCATGTTTAGCCAGTAAAGCTCCAGCCGTTAAGCCTCCAATTCCTGCACCCACTACTACTACACGGGTTTTCTTTGCTGGGGATGTCGCCATTGATACAGTGTTTTGTTACATTTCTTAATATATCTATATTTTACTAGATTAATTGATAACTAGGTAGAGTCAACCAAAACCTGTGACACAAATCACATCCAGCTAGTAGCTATAATTTTATTCTTAATATATTACATACTGTCTTAATAAAAACTTCAATAAATTATTATGAAGCAACAACAAAAAAATATTAAACATACTTATAGTAAAGAAATCCGTTCAATGTTTACTAAAATAATTTGTGACATTGAATCCCTACAGCATAAAATAGTTACCTCTGGTCAATATCAGTCCAAAGCTTAAACAAGCTACTAAAAAAGTCCCTGTAGTGATTGAACTTTAGGGACCTAATCTCATGAAAATCTTAAGAGTTTGAATTATTGCCATTTAGCAGCAATGATTTCTGCCAAATCAACAACTCTTTGAGAATAGCCCCACTCGTTGTCATACCAAGCAACAACTTTAACCATATCTCCATCCATAACAAGAGTTAACTGTCCGTCTATAGTAGAAGAAACGTCAGTACCACGGAAATCAGAAGATACTAGAGGCAGATCAGTATAACCAAGAATTCCTTTAAGTTCACCTTCAGAAGCAGCTTTAAGTGCACCATTAACTTCCTCAGCAATAGTTTTCTTTTCAACCTGAGCCACTAAGTCAACCACAGAAACATTAGGGGTAGGAACACGCATCGCAATTCCATTAAGCTTCCCTTTCAATTCAGGAAGTACTAAAGCAACGGCTTTAGCTGCACCGGTAGAAGTAGGAACAATATTGATCGCAGCTGCTCTAGCTCTTCTCAAGTCACGGTGACTAGCATCCAAAATTCTTTGGTCACCAGTGTAACTGTGAGTGGTGGTCATTGTGCCTTTGATGATGCCAAATTTTTCATGAATTACTTTGACTATAGGGGCTAAACAGTTAGTAGTACAACTAGCGTTACTGATGATGTTGTACTCACCATCTTTATATTGTTTGTCGTTAACTCCAACTACATAAGTACCAATATGACCACCTTTTCCTGGAGCAGTAATTAAGACTTTTTTGGCTCCTGCTTGGATGTGTTTAGATGCGCCCTCTTCAGTTACAAATACCCCAGTAGATTCGATAATCAAATCGATATCCCACTCTTTCCAGGGCAAGTTTAGAGGATTACGGTCTGATACACACTTGATTGTTTTACCATTGACAGTCAAGGAGTTAGTATCAGCTGTGATATCAGCATCTAAAATACCCAACATGGAGTCATGTTTTAGCAAGTGAGCGTTAGTTTTGGGATCGGAAGTATCGTTGATCCCTACTACTTCGAGATTGCTGTTTTCTCTACCCACCCAGCATCTTAAAAAATTACGTCCAATACGTCCAAACCCGTTAATTGCAACTCTAACCACTGATTCTTGCCCTCTATAATTTATTTAGGTGAATAGATTAAATGATTCTTAATAAGAATAATCATATCGTAAAGTCTGAACAATTTAATACAGCAAAAATATTGATTTTTACAAAGTCCGAGGAAGCCCCGTCGTAAAAAGGCTTGGTCTCTCTGACAGCATTTTATATGGGTTACTTCTAAGTTAGAAGGATCTTACAGCTAGATTATGTTGAAATTTGATCAACAAGTTAAGGATAAATATGCTCTAGTTCGTGTACTATTTAAGGCAACTTAGACCCCTTAAATTTACTCCGAAGCGGAGTAGATTAATTAATCCATAACATTAGAGAGAATATTTAAGAAATAGTAACCGAGTTTATGAGTAACAAAGTATCAGTTGGCATTATCGGCGCATCAGGTTACGGGGGAGTTCAATTAGTTAGATTATTATTAGAACATCCTGAGTTAGAGATTGCTTATCTAGGAGGGGATAGCAGTGCGGGGAAACAATTTGCTTCTTTATATCCTCACCTATTCCATCGAGTTCCGTTGAATATTGAGAGCATTGATTTAGATGAGATTGCTTCCCGTTGTGAGGTAGTATTTCTGGGGTTACCCAATGGACTTGCTTGTGACATCGCACCCAAATTGATCGAACAAGGGTGTAAAGTTTTAGACTTATCTGCGGATTATCGTTTTGAAGATTTATCCACTTACACTGCTTGGTATAAAAAAGAACGAACTGATAATGCGATCGCATCTCAAGCGGTTTATGGATTACCAGAACTCTACCGAGATCAAATAAGTAATTCCCAGTTAATCGGATGTCCTGGGTGCTATCCTACCGCTAGCCTATTGGCATTATCTCCCCTACTCAAACAAGGCTTAATTCTCCCTGAGACAGCAATTATCGATGCCAAATCTGGTACTTCTGGTGGTGGTCGTCAAGCTAAAACTAATTTATTGTTAGCAGAAGTAGATAACTCTTTGGGGGCTTATGGAGTAGCTAATCATCGTCATACTCCTGAAATAGAGCAAATTTGTAGTAATTTAGCTCGTCAAGAAGTTAAAGTACAGTTTACACCCCATCTGATCCCTATGGTGCGGGGTATTTTAGCTACAGTTTATGCCACTCTGCGGGATCCTGGTTTAGTTAGAGAAGACCTGATTACTATTTATAATGCTTTCTATCGCTCATTTCCCTGTGTTAATGTTCTACCTACGGGAATTTATCCCCAAACTAAGTGGGCTTATGGAACTAATCTTTGTTATATCGGAGTCGAAGTTGATCCCCGCACTGGCAGAGTAATTGTGATGTCTGCGATTGATAATCTGATGAAAGGTCAAGCTAGTCAAGCTTTGCAATGCTTGAATTTGATGATGGGTTGGGAAGAAACTTTAGGACTACCGATGCTCAGTTTTTATCCTTAACCTAGTTTGAGGCGGAGAGTGCTAAGTAGGGAGGGAAAGATTAACTACTAAGGCTTTATAAATTATTTTGCCTACCCAGTTATACCAGTGCTCTAAATATTGACTACAGATGTTTGATACGAAGACAAGGAAGACAAGGAAGAAATTTATTTGTAGTCCTCTTTTTTAGAATTGGTATTAGATCCAAGAAGGAATATTAAGTCGATGAAAATTTTTCAAGCTGCTTCGTTTTGGTGGTTCAGTTTTACAGTAATGTTTTTTCTGGCTCTGGATTTTTGGACTTGGAAACAACCAATTACCTTATCCTGGTTAAATCTTCCATCCTGGGTATTTTATTTTGTTGGACTACAAACTATATTGGCATTGGCTCTAATTCTCTGGGCTAGAAAGTTCTGGTCACCGTTACTCCGCCGTCAAACGACGCAGCCTGCGGTGACCGGTGTTCCCCGGTCAACACCACAAGACGAGACAGAAAGAAGATGAATCTGGAATGGCTGCTGCCCTATATCACTTTAGGGGTCTATTTACTCTTTACTTTTTGGGTGGGACTGATTGGTTATAAAAGTCAAAAAAATACGGCAGAAGACTATTTTTTGGCTAATCGGAGTCTTGGGGCAATTGTGTTGTTTTTTACATTAAGTGCAACCAACTTTAGTGCTTTCTTTTTTCTCGGATTTGCAGGTTCTGGTTATCGTATTGGAATTAGTTACTATCCGATGATGGCTTGGGGAACGGGATTTGCAGCTTTGACTTTTTACTATATAGGAGAGCGAGTTTGGCGATTGGGTAAGGAAAAAGACTTGATTACGCCAGGGGAACTGATTTTTGAGCGTTTTCATAATCACCCTCTGAAGCTAATCTTTTTGGGAGTGATGGTGATTTTTACTCTACCCTATTTAACCCTACAGCCTATAGGTGCAGGATATCTCTTAGAAAATTTAACGGGGGGCACGATCCCCTATTTTTGGGGAGCAGCTTTTTTGACTTTAGTGATTGTCTTCTATGTCTTTATTGGAGGCATGAAAAGTGTAGCATTAACCGATGTTTTTCAAGGAATTCTCATGTTTGGCTTGATGATTCTAGCCTTATTTGCGATCGCTCATAACTTGGGTGGAATTAGTCAAGCTAATCAGGCTGTATATGATTTAAATCCCGAACTATTTACTAGAGCAGGTAGGGAGAATTTTTTTACTCAGAAAAAATGGTTTAGTTATATTTGTCTGTGGACATTTACTTTGCCCATGCTACCCCAGATGTTTATGCGGTTTTATACCCCCAAAACTTCTGATTCACTGAAAGTAGCGACAATTTTTTATCCAATTATTACTGGTATTTTATTTATTTGCCCAGTTCTGATTGGAATGTGGGGACATCTTGCCTTTCCCGACTTAACAGGTAAAGCTACTGACCAAATTTTCCCTCTGATGCTGACGAAATATACTTCTAACTGGTTGACATCTTTAGTCATGGTGGGTGCATTGTCAGCATTTATGTCTACTTTAGATTCTCAACTTTTAGCTTTAAGTTCGATGATAACGCGGGATGTTTATACAAGTTATTTTCGTCCTCAAGCTTCTTTATCCGAACAAACTTTAGTGGGTAGGTTCTTGATTTTACTCTTGGCAATAGTCGGATTAATCTTAGCTTATCAACCACCAGAGTCCATATTAAATCTAGCAACAGTAGCTTTTACGGGATTATCCGTATTGTTTCCTACAGTAGTTGCTGCTTTGTATGGCAGAAATGTCTCTCCCCTAAGTTGTCTGTTGTCCATTTTAGCTGGAGAGCTAATCTTGATTGGCTTAGAAACTAATGTGATTGCTTCGAGCTGGACTTTCGGTTTTTTACCCGTAATTCCTATCGTGACAGTTTCATCACTAGTCATTGTTTTAGGAATATTTATCAACCGCCTAAAATCAAACAAAAGTACTGACAAGTTAAGGGACTAGGTTGATTGTTCATCGTTCATTGTTCATCGTTCATGGTTGATTGTTCATCATTGCCTGTTACCTATCCCAAAGGGAGATAACAAGAGACTTAGGAGAACCTGGATTTGGGACTAATATTAACTACTAGGTAACTTATATTGTCCGACAATTTTTTTGGCATATTGTGGTACATGAGCCTCCAGCTTTTCTGGATGGTTGCGTTTAACGTAGAGATAATTGCGGGTGAAGTGGGAATCTATGGAAAAACGAGCATATTCTAATCCCTTGGGACCAATTTTTTCAATTACTACTCCCATAGCTTTAGCTGCCCACATGGGAAGAGTTACTGCGTTATCGTAAGCTGGAATACTCTGTTGTACTGCTTGTTTGCGATCGCCTGTAGAAGTAACAGCTTGGGTATCTATTTGGTCTTTTACTAGTTCTAGCATTTCTTTACCAGTATCATTTCTCACTACAATCCATTGCCAACCAAAAGGCGCGCCCATATAGCCTACAACCAAATCTGCTAGAGAGTTAACATAATCAAAACAACTCATACAGGAAGGAGCAAATATATCTTTGAGCTTGTTAGTTTTTAAGCCAAAAAACGGTACTTTTTCGATTGAACCATCTTCATGTTTGAAATGTACCCGAAAATCTTGCATAAACTCGTAATGAACTACAGTATCAGGAGATTTACTGGTAGTTTCGAGGAATTTTTGTAAGCCTTCCCGACTCACATTATCAACACAGGGAGTACCTAAAACATAGAGTTTTTCTAAGCCTAATTCCTTTTCTACGGTTCTGAGAGCTTGAATCTGACAGCCTACTCCAATTACTAGGAGTCGTTTCATTCCCGACTGTTCTATTTGCTCCAAAACCGATAAATTAGGGGATAAAGTAGGTTTATTGACTTTGGCTGCTAAAACTTCTTCAGGAGTAGTAGCGATAACGGGCATGGGTTGAAAGCGGTCTTCTTTGGTATTCTGAACACAAACAACACCTTCTACTATACCCTTGTTTAACATTTCACAAGCAATGGTACTCACAATACCAGTCCACTGCGCCCCTTCAATGGGTTGTTTTTTCTTTGCAGCCATCATTTCTTGACTCACACCAAAATAGAGATCTTTTTCGTTATTTAAATCTCTACTCCGTCCGTGAGCTTCTTGTTCTAATTCTGCTACTTGTTGATTGAGAAAAGCACAAGCTTCTTTTACGTAGTGGATATAGTATGTATCGCACAGTCCACATTCACTACAGAGTTCCTTTGCAGGACGACGACTACCAGGTTTTAAGGCTTTGGCTTTTTTGTGACGAGTAACAGAAGTCATATGAAAGGATATTTATTAAACAATTTTGGCTAACATTTGTCAGGTTAAAACAATCGTCAAGCTAAAACCCAAACTTTGTCAAGAAATGTAATACAAATTTTAGGGTACTCCCATGTCTTACTCCTCTTCTCTTGTATTCAGCAGTCGTCAAGTTAGCCGAAAGAGAATAAAACAGAAATACGAACTACCAACTCATGTTAAACGGGATTTTGTATCAGTGAAGATTTAGTTGGATTTAAGTTGAATCAGACGATAACACTATAACTAATTTACATTCTTTCTAATACTTCAATTCCAAGTAAATGTAGACCTAATTTTAGAGTTTTAGCTGTTGTATGTGCCAAAATCAAACGAGAAGTTTTTTGGGGTTCGTCTGCTTGTAAAACTGGACAATTTTCAAAGAATTGATTGAATTTTTGACTCAGTTCAAAAAGATATTGACAGAGACGGTTAGGTAATAAATCTCTTTCTACTTCCTGAATTACATCACTTAATTTTAGAAGATGTTTGACTAAAACTAATTCTTCTGCTGCTTCTAAAACAATACTAGCTGTATCCAAATTATTAAAATCAATATTACCCTTACGACTAATGCCTTGAGTTCTCACATAAGCATAGAGAAGATAGGGAGCAGTATTTCCTTTAAGAGCTAACATCTTTTTATAACTAAATTTATAGTCAGTAGTGCGATTTTGGCTCAAATCAGCATATTTAACTGCACTAATACCAATAACTTGACCTACTTGATTGATAAATTCAGAACTTTCTTCCCGATTATCTTGTTCTAATCTATCTTTTAACTCTCTAGTTGCTTCTAATACTGCTTCATCTAATAACTCTCTGAGTTTAACTGTTTCACCAGAACGAGTTTTTAATCTTTTTCCGTCTTCTCCTAATACTAATCCAAAAGGAACATGAACTACATCAACAGTTTCTGGAACAATTTTGGCTCTTTTGGCTACTTGAAATACTCCTGCAAAATGATTAGCTTGTCCAGCATCAGTAACATAAATAATGCGATTTGCTTTATCTTCCTTGATGCGATAATTAAGAGCAGCTAAATCGGTAGTGGCGTAATTGAAGCCTCCATCTGATTTTTGCACAATTAAAGGTAAAGGATCACCATCCTTGTTAGTAAATCCTTCGAGGAAAACACATTTTGCTCCTGCGTCTTCCTCTAATAATTCTTGTGCTTCTAAAATAGTAATAATCTCTGGTAAAAAGGGATTATAAAAAGATTCACCTCTTTCTGTTAATTTGATATCTAAAAGATCGTAAATAACTTGGAATTCGCGACGAGACTGATCGCATAGCAATTGCCAAGCATGACGACTATCTTCTGCACCAGCTTGTAAATTTACCACTTCATTTCTGGCAGTTTCTTTAAATTCTGGGTCTTGATCAAAACGGATTTTAGCTTTTTTATATAATGAGACGAGATCACCAATATCTAAAGCATCTGCAGTGGTTAAAGCTTCAGGATAGGCTTCTCGTAGATAAGCAATTAACATCCCGAATTGGGTTCCCCAATCTCCCACATGATTGAGACGAAGTACATCATAACCCCGAAATTCTAAAATACGGGCAATACTATCACCAATAATGGTAGAACGAAGATGCCCTACGTGCATTTCCTTCGCTATATTAGGGCTAGAAAAATCAACAACTACTTTTGATGCTGATTGGACTTTCTCTATGCCTAATCTTGAATCTTGTTCTATTTCCTTTAATAAACTACTGAGATAACTAGGCTTAAGGGTGAAATTAATAAAACCAGGTCCTGCTATAGTCACATCATCGCAAATATCACCTACATCGAGATTATCTACAATAGTTTCTGCAATTACCCGTGGGGCTTTTTTTAACTTTTTAGGTAAAGATAGAGCTACATTAGACTGATAGTCGCCAAACTTAGGATTAGTAATAGCTGTTACCAGAGGATCGGTATCAGCTAATTCTGCACCAAATCCCGCAGCCAAAGCTGATTGTACTTTCCCTTTAAATATTTCTAATAGAGATTTCATAATTATTAAGTAACCGAGTCCCTAAGTTGGAAATCTTAAAATTGTTAGTAGTTAGTTGTTAGTATTGCTACTGAGCTAATTAATCGAACAGATGTTTAATGATAAATGATAAATGTTCAATGATAAATGCTAAATGTTCAATGGTATTCGGGAAGCGAGAGATAAGATACCAAAAGACAAAAGTAAAATACCACTTACAGGATTAATCCAACCAGACCAACGGCGTAATTCCAAAATCTTTTTCAGAGACGCAGTAAAACTCCCCGCAATAATCAAAGGGGAAACATAACCGATCGCGTAAGCTAATAATAAACCAGCACCAACTAGTAAATCTTGAGTGGAAGCAACCCAAGCCAGTAAAGTTGCTAAAACTGGCGTGCTGCAAGGAGAAGCTACTAAACCAAAAGTTAAACCCAATAAATACGACCTAATTCCAGCAGGTAAATCCTCTGTAATCCAATCCGTTGCGCCAAGGGAAGGAAATCTCAGAGGGATAATTTCCAGCAGATTTAAGCCCATAATAATCGCAATCAGGCTTACTATGACAGGTAATCCGATCCCTATTTGTCCATAAACCTTCCCAATAGTGGTCGCAATAATTCCTAACAATGCTAGAGTTGTAGCCAAACCCAAGGCAAACCAACTAGATTGCGTGATTGCTCTACCTTTTCCCTGAGATTCATAACCGCCAATGTAACCAATGGTAATAGGTAACATAGACAGCATACAGGGAGTAAGACTAGTAATTAATCCTGCAAGAAATATAATTCCTAGACTTACTAGACTAAGATGATCTAACTGACTCGAAACTAAGCGGTCTGCGAATCTTTCAAGAAGGTATAACTGAGTTTGTAGATATTCCACTCTGACAATTATTAAGTTAAGCAACAGATTGAATTGTAACAAAATAGGGAGTAGGGAGTAGTTAATGGGAAGTAGTTAAAAATCAACTATGAACCAATAACCTTTGTTTCTGTAACTCTGAGATTGCCAATAGTATTTGTTGGGAATTCATAGACTTAAAGTGAGGTTGATGTGCTAGAGTTCTTAGTTCTTTTAGAAGTAGAGACTCATTACTAGCAGGGTTTAATAGATTAGTGGCAATTTTTCGGATTAAACTATCTGCTGAAGCATTATTTACTAAATCTTGCGCTTTGGCTAAACCTTGATCGTGATCGAATTGAACCAAACAATAAAGACTCAAAACTTGAGTAATCGGATTAGGCTCTTGTAATAACTCCAGTAAGATATCTGTTACCGACTGACCAGAAATATTAGCCTCAGAAACTTGGGTTACTTCCGTGAAAAAATGGGTGTCATCAGAAACTGAAGTAGATTTTTGAGAAGGTTGTAATTGATCAAGAATATAAGGATTGAGACGATTTAACCATCCTCTTTGGTCATCTATTAAAGCTTCTGCGATCGCATCTTCTGCTAGAATACCAGTCCTTCCCGCCAGGATAATAGTGTCAGGCTCATCATTAAGCATTTCTAGAATAGTCAGTAATGGAGTAACTAACAATTGCTGTTTAGCAAGTAAGAGTTTTTGCAAAAGTTGCAACATGGGATGTTTTGAGGCATTAGCTATATCAGCAATTTCTCGATAACGAGACGCTTCTACCTGTAATAGAGCTAACAATCTTTCCGCTTTAGGGCGTAAAGCATCAAAAGTACCACTTAAAACCCTTAAATGTTCTTGTTTGGTAATGTTATATTCATGGCGTAAGTTAGCAATTTGTTGAATTTTGCGATCGATTGCTTCTTCTAAGGAAACTCCACTATCGAGTAAATCTTGTAATAAATTTGCGATCGCTTCTCGATAACTTTCAACTCTTAAATGATCTTCTTGAGTATATTCTCCACTGGGGGCAATTAGGGTGAGATCTTCAATAGTTAACTCACTCAATACAGCATAATGTTCTTCTTCCGTAACTCCTAACTGTTGACGAATTCCTTGTAAACTGCTCAAACTCTGATTGGCTTTAACATTGCCAGTAACGAGAGATTCTTCTAAAACTCCTTTATAAACTTGTAAGCGGTCTTGACGAGTGACTTGAGGAATAACTTGGGACAAAATATTCAATTCATCTGGCTTTAAATCTTCTAAAGAGCGATTTTTGAGAATTTGAGTAAAGTTGAGATTGAGTTTTTCTAATTGACGGCGTAATTTACCAGCAATGCTTTCATTTTTATATTGTTCTGAACTACGTCCCCAGGTACGATACAGCCAGAAAGTACTAACCAGCACCACTAAACCATTAAACATTAACTGAACAATAGTGGGGAAACGCATGATTTCAGGACGACCCCCATAGACGTAGAAAATATTGAAAGCCAGGAAAGTAAAGACAGAAAAGATACGATGTAAAACTAATTCTCGCTCTACAGTGCCATTTTTGCGTCTAAGATAGCCACTATAGATACTTTCTAATCTACAACCGATGAAATAGAAAACTATAGTGAAAACTCCCATAGTTAGAGGTGTAGCTAATAATTTTGGAATGGGGATGGCTTCACCAAATAGATAAAAACCAGGCTTAAAAATAGCAGCTAACTGATTTTCTTCATGAGTCCAAGCTCCAGAGAAATAATAGTCCGCATTTCCCGCATACAGTAAGTAATAAACAAAATAACCTACTACTAAACCCAAATAACCATACTGCACCAGTTTTCGACCAGGTTTAGTTAACTTTTCCCAGTATGCTTTTTCCGCGTCAATATCCATACAGGGAGAATTGCAACTAATACAAGCAATTTTTTCCTTTCCGGTGGCTGAATCGATAGTACGACACATAGACTGAGTAATACTTCTAGGAGCTTTAGTATGAGCTTCTGTACCCAATAGACCCCTAGGACCTGTAAACACCATCTGTACCATGCCAAAAGGGCAGACATAGTGACACCAACTACGTCCACCGTAAAGATAGACTATCGCCACAGCAGAAAGAATCGTCAGAATTAGGAATCCTCCAAAAACAGGGCGAGCAGAATTGACAAAAAGGATACGAAAATTTAAACCCAAGAAAAATAAGGCAAATTGTAAATATAAATGATTTTTAATCAACCATTGATTTTTTTGAATTTTTAATCTTGGCTTCAGCCCCAAAGCTCTAGGAATCTGGGATAGAAAATATAGAGGACAAATTCTTCTCCACATTTCATGACCCAAAATAAAGACAATCGCGATCGCACAAGGCACAATCATACCCCAAAATAACCGTGCAGCTATAGGATAAGGGGCTTCTGTTAAACATTCTCCCTGAACTCTTATGCAAGTAGTAGGATCATTAGCACGAGTGATAAGTGTATCTCGCAAAGGACTCCAAAGCTGATTTGGATCAGTCAAAAAAGCAGAAACAGGATCATAGAAAAGAGATAAGATTAATACGAGCCATCCTATGACCAAAATGTATCTAACTATACGTATTTGTTTTTCTGAAACTAAACTAAGCATTTTAAAATTTAACGAATTTGTCAGTCTTCATTAAATTTTTAGGACTCATTTTCCTTAGTTATGCAAAAAAGTTTTTACTTCAGTCCCAAGATAAAATACCTTTAACCCTGGAAATAGATTAAGATATCTGGAATAATCGAAAAGATATCTCAAACTGTAATAGAGCAAGTAAAGCCACACAGAATGGTTTTTTGGAAAAAATTGTTTAATAATTCGGATACAGTGGCTACTTCAGAAGCTACTGAGTTGAAAGGCGAACTGGTGACAGTTAATACTGTTACTAACTCTGAAGCTCAAATTCTCTTCAGCACGGAGCGAGATATAGACTTGTATGAGTTAGAAGAATTATGCGATCGTGTTGGTTGGGCGCGTCGTCCTCTTCGTAAAGTTAAGAAGGCAATTCACTATAGTTTCTTAGTCGTCTCCATGTGGGAAGTAAAAGGAAAAAAAAAGCGGTTAATTGGTTTTGCCCGTGCTACCTCAGACCATGCTTTTAATGCCACTATCTGGGATGTAGTAGTTGATCCAAGGTTTCAAAATCGAGGATTAGGAAAGGCAATGATGCAATATACGATCAAAAAACTCAGAAGTGCCGATATTAGCAACATTACCTTATTCGCTGACCCTCAAGTAGTAAACTTTTATCATCGCTTAGGCTTTCTCGTCGATCCAGAAGGAATTAAGGGAATGTTTTGGTATCCCGATTAGATATGGGTTGTAGTTAATAATGAATTACAACAATCTTTATTTTTCGCGATCGATGGTATTAAAGCAGCATCCTATTTAGTTAGAATTAAAATAGATAATGTAGACAGTCTCTTAGAAATCGATCCGATAACTGAAGAATATTGTAACCCAGTAATCGATGTTCAACCACAGTGATAGTTTCTGATGACTGTCATTGATGGGACGGCGATGATCAGTGAAAAAACACCACTATAAATTATCATTACATTTAGGTAATTCTGCACGAAAAAGTCTAGAATCAAGCAAGGTATCTTAACAATGGGTAAAAAAGCCAAGCTCAAAAAAATGCGTCGGGAATTAAAAGCTAAATCCCAAGAACATACTAAACCTAATACTGATAACTTTATCAAACAGGTTGAAAAGACAGGTTATCGCTTGCAGAATATACAGCGTTCTCCCGAAGTTCCCAGAGATAATGTTGAACCTCAATTGTAACTAGATAGTCTCTGTATCGTTCTTCTTCTCTACATCTCGATCTTTTAAATAAGATTTTACTATTATAAAATTTCTAGTAAGTCCGCTTCCAATACTGTTCGGTTAAGCTCGAAAACACCCGTTTAGGAGGAATTTAGAATTTAGAATTTAGAATCAATTTTGAGCTTTAGTATTTTTAATAATTGCATGAAGAATAGAGATTAATTCATTAGATTCATTTAGGAGAGGAAGTAGTAATGAATGTAGAATGTAGAATGTAGAATTTAGAAGTAATTTTTTTCTTAATTCTTAATTCTTAATTCTTAATTCCTTTGTGCTTCTTCAACATTGGCTCCAATACTTGTTCCAGAGCGTATTAATTGTTTACTTAAGTCATATCCTGTCCCCCCGTGTTCTCTCAGAAATTTACAGAGTTTAACTATTCTTATGCTAAAATTTAGCGTTCTTTCTTGTATATCTTTTTTTGGCATTTTTGGTCATATATATTTGACTAATTTATTTATATTTTAGTCTATTTATTAATAGAAAGATCTGGTAATTATTTTTTTCTAAATTCTAAATTCTAAATTCTAAATTTGACTCACCATATGACTTTTAAGCCTAAACGAACAGTATTGA
>JASJDB010000378.1 GCA_030065315.1 Xenococcaceae cyanobacterium MO_167.B52
CCCTACACTCCCAATAGTCCCTATTCTGCTTCCAAAGCAGGGAGTGATCATCTAGCAAGAGCTTACTACCATACCTATGGGATGCCTACTCTCATTACCAATTGCTCTAATAATTATGGGTCTTATCACTTTCCCGAAAAACTCATTCCTCTAATGTGCATCAATATTTTATTAGGGAAACCCCTTCCTGTGTATGGAGATGGACAAAACATTCGCGACTGGCTATATGTTAAAGATCATTGTCGCGCCTTAGATTTAGTAATCAATCAAGGTAAGCCAGGAGAAACTTACAATATAGGAGGCAACAACGAAGTTAAAAACATTGATCTAGTAAATATGTTGTGTAGCTTAATGGACGAACTGGGAAAAAATCTTCCTGTAAGTCCCTCAGCCCAGCTAATCAACTTCGTCAAAGACCGACCGGGACATGATCGCCGTTATGCTATAGATGCAACTAAAATTAAAACTGAATTGGGGTGGACTCCCGAAGTAACCGTCGAACAAGGATTAAAACTTACTGTGGAATGGTATTTGCAAAATCGTGATTGGTGGCAACCTCTCCTATCTGCTGAATATCAAAACTATTACCAGCAAGTTTATAGCCAATCCACCACCCTAGTATAATTTTTTTGGGGAGAATTTTCTTGATTACAAATAATAGCAAATATAATTCATTGCTCAAAAAAACTCTCTTTTTTTCTGGCTGATGTGGTTCAGCAAAAAAAAATTTTAATATCTGATTTTTTATGATCTGAGTTTGGGATTAATAGATATAACTCCTGCCAAATTTTGTTTCTTTAGTTCAAGACCCACTTTAATTGGTTATTAATAGATCTCCACTGCCCAGAAGACGCAAGTTAAATATTCCAGAGTTTACTTATTATTACAAAAAGTTTTATTCTTATGTCTAATTCTCCTTTAACCAGTCAAGACCAGAAATTAGTTAATAAAATCACCAATTCAGAACACCAAAATAAATCGGATTTTGTCTATTTGCCCAATGCCAAAACAATCAATCAACTAGCAATAACTCAACAAAATTCCCTCTCAACTAGAAAAATAGTCAAATCACCCGAAAACTTTGTTTCCCCCAAACCCATAGTTGCTCCCCCTCTCATCTCCCAAAACCCCACTTTCTTAAGAACCAAGATGAACAATCCTGAATCTAATGCTGCTCAAATCTACCTAGAACAAGGATTAGCATACTGGGCAGAACAAAAATGGCAAGAAACCATAATAGCTTGTGAAAAAGCAATTTCCTTAAACCCCAATCTGGCAGAGGCTCAGAAAATTTTAGGCAATGCTTTACAAAAAGCCAATCGTCTACCAGAAGCCATTGGCTGCTACGCCAGAGCCATTGAACTGAAACCCGATTTTGCGGAAGCTTATGCTAATTTAGGTTCTCTATACGCCAGTCAAAAGAAATGGGAGCAAGCACTTCAGTATTATGAAAAAGCTCTAGCTTTGAAATCAGACTTTCCTGGAGTGTATCGTCATCTAGCTAAAGTGTGGGAAAATCTTGGTTCCCCTCAGAATGCCAAGGAAATGCTGGCTAGAGCTGATCATTTAGACAAACTCAATCATAACCTGTCTCCACAACAGCACTTCCAAGTAGCAGGGCAATATTATAGAAAAAATCAATTACCCCAAGCTCTCAAACACTATAATTTGGCAGTTAAGTTAAAACCCAACTGGTTGGATGCTCATCAAAAGCGGGCTGAAGTAGCAGAACGGATGGGATTATGGCAACAAGCAACCCATTATTATCGTACTATTTTATACTTGCAAAATTCCCTTGGTGGTAGGGTAGCTACTGGGTATAAGCAGCCTCAATTATCTGCCTCCAATGACACAGAATCCTCTCAACTGAGATTGAATCCTGCTCGTCAGCCAAATAATAGTAATGAGGTAGCCCCTACTGCTGAGCAACTTAACCCCACGATTCAAAAATATCTTAGACAAGCTCAAGAAAAACCCCATTCCCCAGAGATCCAAGCCAACCTGGGCAGTCTTTATGCTAGGCAAAAACAATGGGATATTGCTATTGCCTACTATAAGAAAGCGATTAAACTCAATCCTAATTTTGCTGGAGCCTATCGCAATCTAGCCAGAGCTTTAACTAGAGCAGGTCGATCAGGAGCAGCTACGGAGTATTGGCTGCGGGCGATTGAATTAGAAGCCCAAGGAGTTAAAGCGGAGGAATATCTGCAACTGGCAACTAATCTGATTCAACAAGGCAAGATCAAATCTGCTATGAGTTGTTACCGTCGAGTAATTCAACTCCAACCAGATGTGGCTGAACCCTATATCAATTTGGGAGATTTGTTTATGCGTGTAGAACAAGCTGACCAAGCCCAAGCTTGTTATCAAGAAGGAATTAAATACAATCCCCGCAGTCCCCAACTATACTATCATCTTGGGTTGCTTCTAGCTGAAAAACAGGATTGGGACGGTGCCATTGAACAGTATAAAAAGGCATTACAACTCAAAAAAGACTACTGGGAAGCTGCTCATAATATGGGAGAAGCTTTAAGCCAAAAAAAGTTATGGTCCGAGGCTCTGCCTTGGTATCGTCAGGCGATAAAACTTAATCCCAATTTTTCTTGGTCATATAATAATTTGGGCAATGTTCTGTTAGAGCTACAAAATTGGTCAGAAGCTGTAAAGGTGTTTTGCCAAGCTATTAAGCTGAAACCGAATTTTCCTTGGGCTCACTACAACCTAGGAGAAGCATTGGGTAAACTGAATCAATGGGATGAAGCCGTCAAAGCATATGAGGAAGCTGCCAAAATTCAGCCAGATTTGCCTAATGTGCAGCGAAAAATCGGTAATGCCCTTTATCGAAAAATTCAACAAGATAAAAACTCCGCTCTGAAGTTTTTAGAAAATGCGATCGCACAAAATCCTGATGACCCCCAAAATTACCATCAAGCTATAGCCCTAGACAAAGACAATTTAAGTCTATATATGGGGTTAGGCAATGCCTTGATGAAGCAGAACCGAATTGATGAGGCTATTGTGGCTTATCAAATGGTTCTACAACTGCAACCCAAACACTTGGAAGCCTCTGTGCAATTGGGGAATGCTTTACTAAAAAAGGATCCATCTCTTGACCCAAAGCAACTGATCGATGATCTTTCAGGCTCCGAATCCCTCTCGACCCCAACAGAGATTGTCGAAAGCACCCCAATCACTCTCCCTACCAAAGTTCCTTATAGCGATCGCCCTACAGTTTCGATTATTATTCCTGTTTATAACAAGCTGGAATATACTGCCCAATGCCTACAATCGATCGTAAAACACCTTTCAGAGGCGGTCTCGCCCAGAGCGAGGCGCGAAGCGATCGCAGTTGAAATTATTATTGTTAATGATTGCTCTACAGATGACACTCAATCTAACTTACAAAACGTTGAAGACTTAATTCTAATCAATAACGAAACTAACCTTGGCTTTATTCACTCCTGTAATAAAGGTGCAGTCAAAGCAGAAGGAACCTATCTCTACTTCCTCAACAACGATACAGAAATTCATCCCGACTCTATTGAAAGTCTGATCCAAGTCATAGAACAAGACGAAGAAGTAGGAGCAGTAGGCTCTAAACTGATCTATCCCCAAGGGTCATTACAAGAAGCAGGAGGCATCATTTGGCAAGATGCTTCTGGATGGAATTATGGCAGAAACGAGAATCCCTATGACCCCAAATATAATTATTTACGAGAAACAGACTACTGCTCAGGAGCCAGTTTAATGGTTAAGAAATCAGCTTTTGAAGCCTTAAATGGCTTTGAAAAAGATTTTGCTCCTGCTTACTACGAAGATACTGACCTTTGCTTTGCCCTTCGTCATCAATTAGGCTTAAAAGTGATGTATCAGCCTAAATCTGTTATTACTCATCACGAAGGAATTTCCTCTGGCACATCGACTACTAGTGGAGTTAAGCGTTATCAAGTGATTAACTCCACCAAATTTAACCAAAAATGGCAAAAATATCTTAACACCAGTGCCTATTTACCCAACCAAGGCATCGAAAATGTAGCTAAGGCAGCTAGAAAATATCAAGGTAACCAGACTATCTTAGTCATAGACAGTTATATGCCTTGTTACGACAAAGAATCTGGTTCTCGCCGACTCTTTCAACTTCTCAAAATCTTCAAAGAACTAGGGTATCACGTAATCTTTGCTGCCGAAAATGGTGTCAAAGAGGAACCCTATGTATCAGAATTACAAAATTTACAAATTGAAGTTCTCTATACTGAAAATGGTTACGGTGCAATCCCAGAAGCACAAATTAAAGCCAGATTACCTTTAGTTGATATTGCCTGGATTTGTCGCCCCGAACTGAATGAAAAATACTTGCCGATCATGGGGGAACAACCCCATATCAAAGTCATTTATGACACCATCGATCTACATTACCTCAGATTAAAACGGGCTTGGGAATTATCTCCTGATAAAGATGGACAAAAAGCAGCAGAATGGCTCGATATGCAAGCCAAAGAGCTAAAGATTGCCCATCAAGCAGATTTAACCATCACTGTGACCCCCATAGAACAGTCAATCCTACAGCAACAAGGAATATCTAATATCGCAGTAGTACCCAATCTTCATTTCCCCTACTCAGGTGAAAATAAAAAATTCCATGAAAGACATAACATTCTATTTATCGGTAGTTACGCCCATCCCCCTAACATAGACGCTGTGTTATGGTTGTGTCAAGCAATTATGCCTTTGGTCTGGGAGAAAATACCTGAAGTTACCGTGACTCTACTAGGTAGTAATCCTACAGAAGAAGTAATGGCTTTAGCCAGCGAGCAAGTAGAAGTTCCTGGTTATATTTCTGATGTAAGTTCTTATTTCCTTAATCACCGCGTCTTTGTTTCACCTCTCCGATACGGTGCAGGTATGAAAGGCAAAATTGGACAAAGTTTAGAATATGGCTTACCCATAGTCTCTACTGATATGGGTATAGAAGGGATGAATTTAACCCCTGGAAAAAATATCTTAATCGCTAATAAAACAGAAAGATTTGCTGAACAAATTATTCGACTTTATCAAGACGAAATACTGTGGGAAAAATTGGCTGCGAACGCTAAAGATGCTCTTTTACCTTTTACCCCTAAAACAGTTAAAAATAATTTGTCAAAACAGTTAAAGTTACTCAAGGTAATCTAATTGGCTATATTATTATGATCAATAGTGGACTCTGTCCACTCCAACACAAACAATCAACTTTCTTAAAGAATATATCAATCAGCAATCCCCTAGTCGGCAATGATTGGAATGCGCAATCGTTTAGTTCATGCTTACTTTGATATTAATTTACAAATTCTTTGGCAAACAACTCAGGAAAATTTACCCCAATTGATTGAGCAATTAAATAAATTGCTTGGATAATGCAACTGAAATGCTTCAGGCTAGAACACCGATTCAGTATTCAGAATCCAGTCCAAATCTGGGATTTAGAGAGTTCTCAAAAGCTGAGATTTCGTTGGTCTGAATATCCGAAAAACTAGTTTTTGGCATTACTGAATCGGTGTTCTAGTCGCGACTAAATCACCAAATCTAAATTCA
>JASJDB010000379.1 GCA_030065315.1 Xenococcaceae cyanobacterium MO_167.B52
TGTTGAGTCCTTTGCTCAATTTTCGTCCCAAAGGTCGTAAGCTACAAGCATAATTTAAAACTATGCGTAGAATAGATGCTCTTGGTATTGGTCTTGCTATTTTTGTCGGTGGAGGTGTAATCTATTTCGTTTTAGATACTGCTGGCATGAGTGGTATCTCCGCAGGGATCTGGACACAAACTCTCTTAGTTGCAGGTATAGTCGGTTGGTCACTCACTTATTTATTTAGAGTTGTGACCAAAAATATGACCTACAACCAGCAACTTAAGGACTATGAAGAAGCAGTACTGCAAAAGCGTTTAGAGGAAATGTCTCCCGAAGAATTAGCCAAGCTTCAAGAAGAAATAGAAAGAGAAAAACAATCTTAAATTTTCAATTTGGTTATATTGTTGACCAGATGAGTTAGGAGTTATCAGGAATAGGCTTTTGTCTCAATTCCGAACTCCGAACTCTATCCGAAGGTGTTCCACGGGATATATGCGAAGCGGTATCCCCTTGCGGGACACCTGCGGATATATCCTTTAGGGCGAACTCCGAACTCCGAATTCCGAATTCCAAACTAGAGCAAAGCGACTTAACGTTTAGCTAAAGCTTCTCTGGCTTGTTCACGGTCATCAAAATGAATTTTCTCTGTTCCTAATATTTGATAATCTTCGTGTCCTTTTCCTGCAATCAGTACTCCATCTCCTGATTTGGCTTCTTTGATTGCAGTAGCGATCGCGCTAGCCCGATCGCATATTACTAAAGGGGTTACAGTATCAGGTATTCCAGTTAGTATGTCTTCCAGAATTTTTTGAGGGTCTTCGGTACGAGGATTATCCGAAGTTACAACTGCTAAATCCGCTAGTTTGGCAGCAATTCCCCCCATCAAAGGGCGTTTTGTGCGATCGCGATCGCCTCCACAACCAAATACACAAATCATCTTACCAGCGATAAAAGGACGGGCTGCAATCAGTAAATTTTCTAGGCTATCGGGAGTGTGAGCATAATCCACAATGACGCTAATATCTTGATTTTCATCTATTTGCACTCTTTCCATTCTGCCAGGAACTCCCGTAAATTGAGTCAGACTAGTAGCAATCAGGGGTAATTTTACTCCTAAATGCAACACTGCTCCTACTGCTGCTAAAAGATTCGCTAAATTGAATTGACCAACCAAAGGCGAATTAAAGGGGATTTCTCCTTCTGGAGTATGCAAAATCCCCCTAACTCCAGTCGCTTGATAATTTAACTCTGTGGTGTACAAGTCAGCATTTGGGTTACTAATGCTATAAGTCCAAACTTGCTCTTTATCTACTTGCTCTATTAAACGCCGTCCATAAACATCATCTAAATTAATAATCGCTTTTCCTGCCAGATATTCAGGACTAAATAGTAAAGCTTTGGCTTGGAAGTAGTCTTCCATATCCTGGTGATAGTCTAGATGATCTTGAGTAAGATTAGTAAAAACTGCCACATCAAAAGGACAACCCTTTACTCTACCTTGGTCTAAGGCATGGGAACTCACTTCCATTACCCCATATTCACTACCTGCTTCAACAGCAGTAGCTAATTGATTTTGTAAATCCACCGCAAACGGAGTGGTATAAAGGGCAGTTTTCTCATAACCTTGCCAACGAGTATAAAGAGTGCCAAATAATGCTGTAGGTAACTGAGACTGTGAGAGGAAGTATTCGATTAGATGAGTGGTTGTAGTTTTACCATTTGTCCCAGTCACTCCCACTAACTTCAATTTCTGTGCGGGATAGTTATGAAAAGCTGCTGCTAAGGCTGCACAACTAGCATTCATATTATCGGTAGTAATTAAGCATTCTGCTTCCTTTGGGGGTTTTTTAGCTGCTGCTTCAGGAGTAACTAAAGCTGCAACTGCTCCTTTTGCGATCGCATCTTGCCAATATTCCCCTCCATCAACTCTCGTACCAGGCATTCCGATAAACAAGTTTCCTGGTTGACAACTATGGGAATTGGTGGATAATCCTGTTATTTCTTGATCTAAGGCAGAATTTTCTAAAGTTAGTTTAATCGATTCTACTTGGGCTAATAATTCGCGTAGCTTCATATTAAAACAGGAAATAAAAGAACAACGACTGACTATCTATTTATTGATTCGACAGCATCTTTTTCTAATAAAAGAGTCACTGGACCATCGTTTTCAATACTGACGGTGAGGGATGCTCGTGGTTAACGAGCATATCCAATCACCGTGTTGACATTCATCATCGCCCCAAATTTTCCTGTAGCAACAGATAGACCACTTTTTTTTAATCTTTCTACAAAGCGATTGTAAATGTTCTCTGCAATCTCAGGTGCAGCAGAATTGCTAAAGGAAGGACGACGACCTTTACGACAATCCCCATAGAGAGTAAACTGACTCACAACTAGTAAATCACCTTGAATATCAGTTACAGATTTACTCCACTTTTTAGCCTCAGTATCCCCTGGAAATAGCCTTAAATCCAAACATTTACGAGCCATCCACTCAATTTCTTGATCGGTATCATTGGGGGAAATGCCTACTAAGAGATTTAACCCCCGTCCGATCTGACCGATTATTTCTCCATTTACAGTAACTGAAGAAAATTTAACTCGCTGAACTACAACTCTCATTCATTTATCATTTATCATTGAACATTTATCATTTATACGGTTAAACTTTTTATGCGTTTTAGCCGTGCACCGAGGTCATTTCACATCAAATCACTTTAAATATGCTACTTATTAATCTCCCTTGTTATCCGCAGGTGGTTATACCATATGCCCTAAAGGATTCCCTACGGTCTCGAAGCGGTATTCTTTAGGGCAAGGGTACAATGTCCAAAGGTTTACCCTTATGCGCTTGCGAAGCTCTACCTGAAAGGTCAGCTCTACCCGCAGGGGCAGCTCTATCCTTTAGGGTTAGGGATCCTATAGGATTAGGAATCCCCCAGGGCGCAGTCAATGTTTAATGTTGAATGTTCACTGTTCAATGTTTAATGTTCAATGTTGAATGTTGAATGTTCAATGTTTAATGGTCAATGTTTAATGTTCAATGTCCAATGATTTTATTTACCAAATCCCTTACCGCGATTAGGAGTGGGAAGAGGGATACAATTTTCAATTTGTTTTCTCAACTTATCATGGTCTAAGTTTTGACCAATTAAGACTAATTGAGTTTTCTTTTCTCCCTTCCATTCTTCATCTTCAATACTGAATCTTTTACCACTGAGATGGAAAATATGACGTTTGGGACTTTCCTCAAACCAGAGAATACCTTTGGCGCGAAATACGTTTTCAGGTAGCTGATTATCAAGGAAGTATTGGAACTTTCTAATATTTAATGGGCGATCGCTTTGTATAGATAAAGAGGTAAAACCATCATTTTCTAAGTGATCTGAGTGATGGTGGTGATGTTCATGATCGTGGTCATGATGCTCATGATGGTGATGATCGTGAGCATGAGCGTGGTCATGGTGATGCTCATGATAGTCATGTTTAGATTCTGATTCAGCATCTTCAAAATATTTATCAGACTCGAATAATCCCACACTCAAGATTAAGGGTAAAGGAACTTGAGATTTTTGAGTACGCAAAATCCTAGCATTTTTTTTGAAGTCTCGAATTCTCACTTCCAGAGAATCAACGTTTGTTTCATCAACTAAGTCAGTTTTGTTGAGGACAATAATATCCCCGTATTGTATCTGGCTATGAGCTGCTTGAGAATTGAACAAGTCAAGACTATAGTTAGCACAGTCAACCATTGTCACAATGGAGTCGAGGCGAGTCATATCCCGTAACTCTGTCCCCAAAAAAGTTAAAGCTACAGGAAGAGGATCGGCTAGTCCTGTAGTTTCTACTACTAAATAGTCAATCTTATCTTCTCTTTCTAAGATCTTATATACTGCATTAACCAAATCCTCGTTGATGGTGCAGCAAATACAACCATTATTCAATTCCACCATACTTTCATCGGTGGAGACAATCAATTCATTATCGATTCCTATTTCACCAAATTCGTTAACTAAAACGGCAGTTTTTAGTCCCTCTTGGTTAGTTAAAATATGATTAAGAAGAGTGGTTTTTCCGCTCCCTAGAAATCCTGTAATGATAGTTACTGGTAACCCTTTTTTTTGTGTATCCATGCCAGATTTAGCTTGAGTCTCAACTTTTGTCATTGCGGTCTTACGAAGAGAGGCATTGCGCGATCGCTGTGCGCCTCACCAAGACGGCGATCGCCAAAACCAACTTTTTTAATAATGTTAACCATATTGTATTGTAGTGCGTCTAAAAGAATTATTTTTAAGTGATTCCTCAACAAGTTTCCTGATTTGTGAATTGGTTGAGGAATAATTTCAAAAGTTGTAAAAATACATATTTTTTTAAAGTTTTATTTAATTTTAATTTAATAGCTTGGTCATAAAAGAGATAAAATTGCAGGATTTACCTGATATTTTATAATTGCTACTAACTATTTACTATTTTAAAAACAATGTAATTTTTCTTAATACAACAAGACTGCTTTGTTCCGAATTTGTCACTTTTATTGTTTTACATTGCTTATATTCCGAGACTTGTATGATTACTTAGAAAAGAAATTATGAATGGTAAATTAAGTTTACTTAAAGTACTTCCATTAGTTGCATTGACTACTGGACTATTAATGCCAACAAATATTGCGGAAGCTGCTGGTTCTAACTCAAAAGAGTCTTACACAAAAACAGAAATTACTGAAAAAGCTGGTCACAGTAACGCACATCAAAAACCTGTTAAAATCACCAAAATACTTTTATCTGAAAAAGCTCAAAAGATTGAATTTTTTGGCTTACTAGGACTCATTGGCGTCAGCTTACTTATCCCCGAACTTGCAGCTAAATCTTCCAACAAAGTCCAAGAAAATAGTCAATCCTTAAATTCTAATAGCCAAGATAATTTACAATTAACCTCTAATAATGAGAACGAACCAGACATTTCCTATTTAGAGGAGATTCTCAAACATACTAAAACAATAGATCTTACTTCTAATAATTTGGTTAAATTAGAAGACCATAAAAAGAATAGTTCAAAGAGCGAAAACAATCATAGAAAAATTTCTTAATGGAATTAATCCCTTCCTTAACAATGATTCTTCTCAATGCTACTGTTACTCCAATTTTCTGGATGTATCCTACCAACAAGACAAGTTTTTTACCAGTAGCTCTAAAGAAGAATTTTTTTATATTTACTGAAGGATTGACTTAAAGTCCTCAAGTCTGTCTCAGAAACATAGGAACTGATGAAACATAGGAACTGATATAGTAAAAGCAAAACTGTTTAAAAATATTAAGCTTTTATCTCAATGAGTTTATTTTTCGCCCTTAAGATTTTTCTGGGAGTTCTGATCGTAGGAATCGCACTATATCTAATCACGCCTCGACGTTATCAATCATCTGAGTCTGTAGCTAATTCTTATGACAAAACCATTTGGGATTTTGGATTGCCGATTTTGGATTAAAAACAAGCCCCTGACTTTCAAGCAGGGGAAAATCCCAAATTGAAAAATCGTAAAATCATTAATCTAAAATCCCAAATCTAAAATCTGCA
>JASJDB010000380.1 GCA_030065315.1 Xenococcaceae cyanobacterium MO_167.B52
TAGGGTTTTCATCCAATCAAAAAGTTCTGAACGTCTAACTTTGTTAGATTTAAGGAATCGTGCAATACGATTCCAAGTCGTCCAAGGATGCCTAGCTCGATCCTCTGGTCTTACTAGGCAGACTGGGGCACGTTCGCTCATACCCATAGCTCGGCGAGCAATAGTCATGGCTGCTGCCGTCCCCGAATTTAAACCATATTTTGGCATAAACTTAATCATGCCAATAACACTAGTGAAAGCTGGATTGACTTTGTACAAGCCTATTCCAAAACGCTGACATCTTGAGGTTAATGCTTCTCTAAACATACCTGTAGAGAGGTTAGAGAGCATTGAATTATAAACCTTTGAGGCTTCAGACTGTGATGCTTTTTTCTTAGAAAAATCCAGAGATTCAATGGCAATTGGACATTGATAATTAAATGCCATATCTGTTAGCTTAACTACCAAATCTCTCATCATTACTTGTCTTTGTCCTGAAGAGAATCCCCTCCAGTTGAAAAGTAATTTGCCTTTTTTCTTGATGTTACCATCGTGCAAAATATAAGCCCATTCCACACTATCTCGATTAAAATCAACTCCGATACAGCCATTGTTTAAAGATGTTGTAATAGGCACTTTTTGGACATAAGTAGTTAGATGAATATACCATTGGTCACTTTTATGTTCGCGACGAAAAACCTGTACTGTAATTGGATGCCTAGCTCGTAATGCGTAAAGTAGAGATGATTTTCTGCGACGACGACACTCTGTTACTTGAAATGGAATAATGAATTTTTTGCCATATTCTAATTCCATGAATCTAGGTAAAGTAATAACCGCTTCAAAATTATCTCCAGCTACGTGATTGATTTTAATCATTGTGCCACCGCCCAATGTGGATTTACCAACACAATAAAATCTACCACCTCGTTTCTTTTTCCAGTCTGCTAACCATTCTTCATGAGATAAATAGCCATTTTCTGACAAATGATATTGAGCATTAAATAACTTGGATGAACCAAAACAGATATGCAGTCTATCTGTTATTTTTAATTGAGTTAACTGCTTTTTTAAGGATTGAATTTTAATAATTTTTGATTTTAATCCTAGTGCTTGATTTTTTTGCTTTTGAGTAGGAATTTTAATCTTTGATAAGGATTTATATGTAGCTTCAGCTTTCTTGATTTTTTTCTGGATTTGCTCTTTGATTCGAGAAATATTCAGTTTTTTTGCCGTAATTAATTGTTTGTGGGTTTGTTTAACTTCTGTAGCGATACTATCAGCCCATGCCCATTGAAGATTGAAACGAGACTGGTATAACTTCTCTATTTCGTTTTCACTCATGCCTCGCTGCATATCGTTAAGACCAGTGCGACGGATTGATTCGTATTTGTTACCTAAAATATCAAGAATCGGATTGTCTTCAATTTTTGCTTCAATTCCCACTCTTAAACCTTTATTACTCATCACAAATCTATTTGACTTATTGCTACAATTTTAACATGGTTTTTATTTATTAAAACTATGTTATTTTAAAAATTAATAGTTAGCAAAAGTTCAAAAATATCTAATATTTGTTGCTTGTAAAAAATATTTTTGAGAAATTAATTATAATTATTTAATATAGTTTCAACTTTTTTCAAATCTTCAACAAGTTGGTTGGATATGCTTTTTGGCTGTGCCTCAAAACGGTGTAAAAACCGAACAGGACGCATACTTACACAATTTTTGTAGCTTTGTATAAGTATGTTCAATAAAACGACCACTAGAAGTTTACAGCATCTCTTTTGCAAATATCTTCTCGAAGACTAAGAACGTTACTACAGAAAGGAAGGGTAGTTGGCGCATACAAGTCGGGTAAGGTCTTGGTGCGCGTTCCCTTGCGTCTTACGCCGACGCGGGGTCGCACCGCTTTTGGCTAATTCCCTTATATGAAGGTTTACCTGTAATTACTAAAGCCAAACGCGGACAAGCAGGAACATGGAAAACAGGGAAAAAGCTTAAAAAATCTATTGTTCATATCAATAGCAACATAATTAAGCAAAATATCAAGAAAAAACCTGGAGAAAGAAAACCCCCAATCGCAATTAAAGGGGCGCAATTAGGCTACGTCGATCATTTAGAAATTCCTGCTCCTTGCAGAGTTATCTATAGTCCAGATAAACCCTTACCTTGTGGCGCAAGGGTTTGGATTGAGGTGTTGGGTGTGAACCTGGAATTAATTGCTAATTAATCAAAAAAAAACCCCTGATGTTATAGGGGTCTTAAAGAATTGAAATTGGGTAATTGATGTAGTTTTAACCGATTACTTTCTTAGCAACAGCAACTACGTTATCGACGTTAAAGCCAAACTTATCGAGAGCAACACCACCAGGAGAAGAAGCACCAAAGGTATCAATACCGATAATTGCTCCGTTATCACCCGTATAACGTTGCCAACCAAAAGTAGTACCAGCTTCTACTGCCACACGGTTTTTAATTGCTTTAGGTAGTACGGATTCTTTATACTCATCGCTTTGAGCTTCAAATACTTTCCAGCAAGGAATGGAAACTACACGCACTTTCTTACCTTCCGCTTTTAAGATATCTGCTGCTTTAACACAAAGTTGAACTTCACTACCAGTACCAATCAAGATCAGGTCTAATTCATTGGGAGGGAAACCACAGGATAGAACATAGCCACCTTTTTCAGCTTTCTCAATCGAGGAACCTTCTAACTGGGGTAAGCCTTGACGAGAAAGTGCTAATAGAGTGGGATGGTTTTTACTTTCTACTGCAACTTTATAAGCTGCGGAAGTTTCGTTTCCATCAGCAGGACGGAAAACATTTAGTTGAGGAATCATCCGTAAAGATGCCACGTGTTCCACAGGCTGGTGAGTAGGACCATCTTCTCCCACTGCAATAGAGTCGTGAGTCATTACCCAAATAACTCTAGCTTCAGATAGAGCAGATAAGCGAATCGCATTACGCATATAGTCAGTGAAAACTAGGAAGGTTGCACCATAAGGAATTAAGCCACTACCGTGAAGAGCGATCGCATTACAAATTGCTCCCATAGCGTGTTCCCGTACCCCAAAGTGAAGGTTACGTTCTCCATAAGAACCTTTTTGGAAGTCTCCAGTATTTTTGAGAGCAGTTTTATTGGAGGGAGCGAGGTCGGCAGAACCACCAATAAATTCAGGTAAAGTATCAGCGATCGCATTTAAGATTTTACCAGAAATGTTACGAGTTGCGTCTGCTTTGTCTGCTGGAGTGTAGGTAGGTAAGCAATCAGCCCAGTTGGCAGGGAGTTCCCCGTTTACCATTCTTTCTAGTAAAGCTGCGTCTTCAGCATATTTAGCTTTGTAGTCAGCAAAGGTCTTGTTCCAAGCAGATTCTGCTGCTGCACCACGGTCAACTGCTTTACGGAAGTGAGCTAGGGCATCACCAGGAATTTCAAACTCAGAGTAATTCCAACCGAGGTTTTCACGAGTTAGTTTGACTTCATCTTTTCCTAAGGCTGCACCATGAACCCCATAAGTATTAACTTTATTGGGAGAACCATAACCAATAAGGGTAGTAATCTTAATAAAAGATGGTTTGTCTGTTACTGCTTTAGCTGCTGCAATAGCTTTTTCAATGGAATCAAGACTGTCGTTATCTTCTCCATTACCTCTTTCTACGTGTTGTACGTGCCAGCCATAGGCTTCAAAACGCTTGTTAACATCTTCAGTAAAGGCAATGTCAGTACTTCCTTCAATGGAGATACTATTGTCATCGTAAAGTACAATTAACTTCCCTAGACCTAGGTGTCCAGCTAGAGAAGCAGCTTCTCCAGAAATCCCCTCCATATTGCAACCATCCCCTACAATTACGTAGGTGTAGTGATCGATAATTGTAGAATCTGGTTTATTGAATTTAGCACTAAGGTGAGCTTCTGCCATTGCCAACCCAACGCCGTTAGCAATACCTTGTCCTAAAGGACCAGTAGTTACTTCGATTCCTTTGGTGACATGATTTTCTGGGTGTCCAGGCGTTTTAGAACCCCACTGGCGGAATTGCTTGATATCGTCAAGACTAACGCTATCGTAGCCGGCTAAATGCAGCAAAGCATATTGCAACATACAACCATGACCAGCAGAAAGCACAAAGCGATCGCGATTTAACCAGTTAGGATTTTTGGGATTGTAGCGCATGAGGCGGTCCCAAAGGACAAAAGCCATTGGAGCAGCCCCCATAGGCAATCCTGGGTGTCCGGAATTAGCTTTTTCTACAGCATCTATGGCTAAAAAGCGAATTGAATTAATACAAAGTTGTTCTAGTGACTGGGTGGCAACTACCATAATTGTTATCTAACTAAACTACGATAAATAATTATTTGAGCGTTCTCAAACCTGATGGTTGTGGGTTGCCCAAGGCTTATACCCATCATCCCATTCTTTGGGAACGACGGGCAACATTGAATTGCCCTTTTAAAGTAAAGGAGTAAAAATTGGGACGTTATTTTACTGGGATATCAGATTGCACTTTTTTGAATGCCAATGTAACATTATGACCCCCAAAACCGAAGGAATTAGAGAGAGCCACTGCTACTTCTAATTTTCGACTTTCGTTGGGTATATAGTCCAAATCGCATTCGGGATCGGGAAACTTCAAATTTATGGTGGGGGGAACTTGGTCATTTTTAACTGCCATGATTGTCGCGACTGCTTCAATGCCTCCTGACCCCCCCAATAAATGACCCGTCATCGACTTGGTAGAACTGATAGCTGTACTATAAGCGCATTTACCAAGAGCTTTTTTAATGGCTTTAGTCTCGGTGGAATCGTTAGCAGGAGTACTAGTTCCATGAGCGTTAATATAACTCACAGTTTCTGGGGCTAGGTTAGCATCTTGCAGAGCTAATTCCATAGCTCTGGCTGCTCCTAAGCCTTCTGGCACAGGAGAAGTCATATGATAAGCATCACAAGTCATGCCATAACCGACAATTTCCCCATAAATTTTGGCTCCTCGATTAAGAGCCTGTTCTAATTCTTCGAGAATCAAAATTCCTGCTCCTTCTCCCATCACAAACCCATCCCGATCGCGATCAAAAGGACGACTGGCAGTTGCAGGATCATCATTACGAGTAGATAAAGCTTTAGCAGAGCAAAATCCAGCAAAGGACAAGGGAGTAATTGCTGCTTCTGTACCACCACAAATCATGGTATCTGCGTATCCTCTCTGGATCAGACGAAACGCATCTCCAATAGCATGAGAACCAGCAGCACAAGCAGTTACAGTACAAGAGTTGGGACCTTTAGCTCCTGTATGAATTGCTGTTAAACCAGCAGCCATATTGGCAATCATGCTCGGTATCGTAAAAGGACTAACTTTTCTGGGACCTTTGGTCAGAAGAACTTCATTTTGGGTTTCCATCACCCTAATTCCTCCTACCCCAGTACCAAGAAGTACTCCTACTCGGTCCGCGTTGAGATCATTAATGACAAATTCGGCATCGGTTAGAGCTTGTTTACTGGCTGCGATCGCAAATTGCGAAAAACGATCAATTCGCTTTGCTTCCTTTTTCTCCAAATAGTTATGAGGGTCAAAAC
>JASJDB010000381.1 GCA_030065315.1 Xenococcaceae cyanobacterium MO_167.B52
GACAACCCCGCTAAACTATGCACTGTATATGTTTCATAGCTGTCAAACCCCTTTGATAAAATGGCAGCTTATTGAGAGCAGTTAGCATTAACTTTTCGACCCACTCCCAGCATATATCCATAGATAATACCCATGTCGTACCGTATAATCCCGTCCAAAAATAACTATGTCTTGGTCGATTTTTACCTTCAATTTTGAGACGATTAATATACTCAGTCAGTCCAGTATTTCTAATTTTTAATCCGACTAAACAACTCGCCGTATAAGCGATCGCTATTAAGAGAATTAAATTAGTAAGACGTTGAGCATTAGCTTGACTTCCTTCCAGATTATAACCACCAGATTTACAATCTCTAAACATGGCTTCAATACCACCACGAGATGCAAATATTTTAATAACTTCTTCTTTATTATCTAAATTCGTGAGTAAATACCAAGGGTTAGGTAATTGCTTATTCTTATATTTTCTTCGCCAGTAAACTACTACATTAAATCTAGTTTTTTGATTATTTTCTGTAACTAAAACCTCATCATATTTTACTTTATCACCTGGTCTAATATCTAAAGAATCCAAGGATTGATATTTCTTATAACGAGAGCGAATTTTAGTATTTTTGTTTAATCTTAAAACAAAATCTATTTTCTTTTTTGTAAGCCAGAGAGCGAAAGCCGTACTCCTGTATTCTCTATCTCCTATCACTACTAAATTATAGTCTTTCAGTAATTTTAAGATCGGTCTAATTGTCCCGACTTGTTCATAAAAATTACTGCTACCTTTCTTGGATAAAAGTAACCAATATATTGGCAAAGCTCTTTTTTTCCAAATCACACTTACCATTGAAATATTATTATTTTTCCACTGTGTTCTATCAATGGTTATTATCAACCTATCTCCTTTTTTATATTGACTGGCAATAATTTTTTTGATTAAAGGAAACCAGAGCAATGGTAAGCTCAATCTAGGCAAAGTTAAAAACCTTTGTATTTTTTTCCTTCGGCTCTCACATTTAATGGGATATGGAAAGCTAGATGCAAGTCTCTCAATCCTAACTTGGCGATGAACTTGTAGAAGCCAAACTAGAATTTGTAATGTTAAGAGTTCTGATGATGGTAGATAAGTTTTAAGGTAATCAATATAAAATTGAGGCAACATTTTAAATTTTAACTGTCTTCGGTAATTGTGAGACAGTTATTCTTAATTATTTCTAGCCAAATAACTGCAAATAATCGGAATATTTTAAGAATTCTGCGAATTTTCCCGATTTTGTCGTTGAATATTAAGTCAATTTCACTGATATTTTTAGCAGGTGACGATCGCCTGTCCTATCCCTTGTCATATATCGATTCTGGAGGTTGTCCCCCCGTCAGATAAATATGACTACCTTTGGCTTTATGGATTAGTAGAACCAATTACGGGGGAAAATTTTTTTGAAGAATGGTCACATTTGAATAGTGATTGTGATCATTGTTATAATGTGAAAAACTGTTTAGGCATAGATAATTGGCTACTAGAAAAGGAAGGATTAAAGTTAAGCTATTGAGCTAAATAAATTAGTTTATTTGATTTTACTTTTCAAGAAGTTATTAAATTCAATTAATTGTGCATCAGTTAAATGTAATCTAGAACTCTTGCCATATTTCTTAATCAAATACTCTTTTCCCTGTCTTTCGCTCCAGCCTAATCTCTTCATATTTGAATTTGGTGTAGTAGGTATAGTAGCTGTAGCTATCTCTTGCTGTAACTGGGTTTCAGCCCGCAATACCTCTGCTATACCAGGAGGAGGTGTAGCTTTTTTCCAGACCACTTGGCGTTTACCTTGATGTTGTTGTTGTTATAGAATATTTATTTTGTAGACGAGATAACCAGACAAGTCAAGATATTAGCCACGCGCATCTGAGAACGTCTATCAATGTCACCCAAGTCAAAAGCCATGACTTTTTCCAGAATATCAGTTATAACAACCAGAAATCATTAACTCTTTTGGTTCTAACTGTTTCACCTCCAGGGTAATGCCATGAAAATTTTCGTGTATTAAATGGTCAATATGACTATACTGAGAGACTTTCGCTTCTTTTTCGTTGGAGAAAGGACCAAAGTAAAAAACACAGGCAGGACAAGCCGTTTTAATTTCTAACCACCAAGACAATTTTAAGATATCGGAACCAGAATTCTTAACGGAGCTTGTTGATTCTACTCTTGATAATTTAACCATCATCTTTCAGAAAAGATTTTACTCAAAGTTCTCTTAAAACTAAGACAAAAGTTTGAGAAACCTGTGTGAGTTCTGGTATAATTATTGGTCTAGAACACCGATGAGCGTAATGCCAAAAACTACTTTTTCGGATATTCAAGCAACGAAATCTCTGCTTTTCAGAACACCCGAAATCTTAGCTTTGGACTGGATTCTGAATACTGAATCGGTGTTCTAGATACTGAGCTGCTGATATTTCTCGAACAGATTAATACTAAACTACTGATAACTCCACTACCTAATTGATTTTTGTCGAAACCCCTCATAACCATCTGTAGTAAACCAATATTCCCAAGTTCCTCCAGAAGCCGTTAACCAATTGTTGAGGTCAAATAAGCCACTTCCTGACGGTGTTCCTTTAATTCTGTATACTTTTACCGCTTGTCCACCATGATCCCAAATGAGGGGTAATTTTGGTTCTATTTGTTCTGGTGCTGCACCATTAGTTTGCAGAAAGTAGGCATCTTGTCCCCGCTCCTCAGCGTTGCCAAAAACAGTCGCTATTCCATTTTCATCAATAGCGACAAAGGCACCTTCTTCTAAACCAATCCCATAAACTGGTTGATTTTCTGCCACCATAATTCGAGCCATCAATCCCAAAATTCTGCCATATCTAGTTTCAGCATGATTCTCATTACATCTATCTAAGTGGGTGTCAGTAATGACATTTTTCAGAAACGGAACTTGGAGAAAATTACTGCGATAAATATCCTGGGTATTACGATGAAACGGGTCATTCAAAATTTCTGAACTCAGCAATCCTTTTCGAGAAGGAGCATAATAATAATCTCCTAAAATTGCCAGACCAGCACTGGTTCCAGCCACTGGCACTTTTTTCTGATTAATTAAGTAATTAATGGCATCTTCTGTGGCTGTTCCTTCCCAGTAATCTTCATATTTATTCTGATCTCCACCCGCTATATATAAAGCATCAGCATCTTTAATGTATTGCACTACCTGGGGATTATTAGCTGCTTCTCTACTATCAATCGATAGTTCCGCGGAGGAATTGATTAAATCTTGGTAATGATCCGTAATCCACTGTGCTTGTCTGCCAATGCCTTCGCAGCGCAGGACTAAATAATCTCCATAGTGAGCTTGCTTCAGAAACCATTGAGTAGCAGCATCTTCTCCTACTGTTCCTGATTCGGCACCACCAATCAAGAGAATAGCTGGTTTCTGAGAAGAACTATGAACTTTTCCATAGTCTAAAAAATATTCAAAGTTATTGCTATCATCGGCTCGTCTGTAATCTGAGAGTCTTCTTGCCATAATCCATTTCCTCAAGAATGGCTGCTCTTTCATCTTACGATGCTTAGAGTCAAACAAAGCGATTTAATTGTTCTTGAGACTAGGATTTAAGATTAGCTCCGATTTTTTTAAGACTGTCAAAACCCGATTAAATCATCTCATCAGTTCCAGTTTTAGACTAGAGAGCTGGCATTACTAACCTTTTCAGCTTCATTTAGTCTCATTACATTGATTTAAACCCCTTTTTACCAGATAAATTGGAATTTTAGGGGTTATTTACTCAGTTTACTAGTTTGATTGATGTTTAGAACTGTATGCTTTCCACTTTCCTGAGATGCGCCAAGGAAAATCATCGCTCACTACAATGACTTCTCCCGCATCAATAGATTCACAAGCAGTGGCTTGAAGACAATTAGTTGACCAAGGGGAGCGACAAATAAATATCGAAATGACCTCTCCAGCTTGACCTCCTTTACTATATCCATTCAGAAATTTACTCTGTTCAATTGACATTTTCCAAGGAGAATTTTTTAATTAGTCATTCAAGGTGATTCTATTACTAGGATAATCCTATACTTGATCAAATACTCATGCCCAAACTCAGAAATACTCATCTCTCTATTTCAAGATAAATATCTTAACATTTCCCAACATTTCAACTTAAGATTTGGGATATTTGAGTACATTTTTAACTAGTCTTAATCAATCAAAATCCGATTTATTAAACTTTTCCTAAAGGATACCGCTGCCCCTTCGGGTAGAGCTACGCAAGCGCATATGACTTTTGACTTACTACTTTTGACTTGGTGAAGGATCAATGCTCATAAATTTAACGGACTTGGTCACTCGCCGACTCAGTCCGTTAAACTACACTAATTATTGGATTTGACAAGGTTCCCTCCTTAAGTTAGAAATGTTGGTAATTGAATCAATTAAACTCTTAGCTCATAGCTGCATGAGAGCGTTCATAAAGAGTATTGAAATTGTTGAGAGTTTTACCTTGAATATGGCTATGGTATTGAGGGTCAATATCAACACCAATTTCTTGAGCAGCACGAGCCAACATAGATTTTTCGCGATTCAGGACCAATTGATGATGGCGCATTAGTAAAGAGCGAGCTTGTGTGTGAATAGACATGACCAGACCTCCTTGCTCTGATACCATAAATATAGCATAAATTCTGTATCAAAATATACTTTTTACTGGATATAAGAATTGTTTTAACTTTTAAGGCTACTACCTATTACTTATTAGTAATCCAAGCGGATTGATAGGGTTCGAGAATAAACTGAGCATTAATGTCTTCAATTATTTGCCCCGTCAGAAGATCATACCAAGGCTCGATACAAATTAGATTAATGTCAGATAGCTGAAGGACTTGGGTGCGATTGCTTAAATTATTAATACAGAAAATACTTTGCTCGCGATAGATACTCTGTCGCCAGAAAGCGAAGAGTGAGTTATTCATCGGATGCAAGGTGTACTGGGTAGCATTGGGATGAAAAGCTGGCTGCCGACGTCGAATCTGAATCCGTCGTGACATTTCTCTCAGGACAACGGCTGGGATTGAGTTGGGGTTCTGGAGTTTTTCTTCTAACTCTTCATAGTTCCACTTGTGACGATTATTTGACTGTCAATAAATCTCACAAGAATCTGGCTTGGCTCCCATTCTTAAAATTGAGATGCTTATCCCGATAAATCTTCTTGGAATGAGGCACTAGCAAATAAATCAGACTTAGGACTGTATAGTCCCCATTTAGTAGTTTTGATCTTCATATCCTCAATCAAACCAGTTTTGAGATTCAGTACCCAACCATGAATTTGAGGTGCATTGTCCTCTCGCATACATTTACGCAGAATTGAGGTTTGGCAAAGGTTTTTCACTTGGGCAATAACATTTAATTCTGCTAGACGATTAATTCTTTGTTCTCTGCTGGGGAGACCATCTATTTCCTTTTGGTTTTGAAGATATAGTTCTCTAATCGGATTGACCCAGTTATCAACTAGTCCAGTTGTGCTTCCTTCTAAAGCTGCGGTAATTCCCCCACAGTCATAGTGTCCGCAGACGATAATATGTTGCACTT
>JASJDB010000382.1 GCA_030065315.1 Xenococcaceae cyanobacterium MO_167.B52
CACCCACGAAAGTTTTCTTCACGTAAGAATGGCTTGCAAATGATGATTGACAGTTTGAGAAAAGAAATTGAAGAATATGACGCTTTGAAACAACAACTGGCACCAATCAAAATCACATCAATTCAAGAATTACCACTTGCTCTAATTAGAGCAAGAATTGCTATGGGTATGACCCAAAAAGAACTGGCAGAGAAAATGGGAGTCAAAGAACAACAAGTTCAACGAGATGAAGCTAATCAATTTCAACGAGATGAAGCTAATCAATATAGTTGGGCTGGATTTCAGCCTATCGCAGCAGTAGCAGAAGCTCTAAATCTTAAAATTCAAGAGACTCTCATTTTGCTAGAATCCTAACTTTACATACTTTAATCAAGCAAGAAATGGTAGAAAATCGGTAGATGCAGTTATTGATAATTAGTCGAAAGCAGTGATAGAAAGATATCTAGGGTTTACTTATACACTTTGGGGTAGTGGAGACATCAATAATTAAGTAAAATTTTAGCTTGAGAAAACTTCTCAATCTTTCCTATTTTATACCCGTCGATTTTTATATAAATTAAAATTCAGGAACGAATAACTCCCGCTTAGTTCCTGCATAATGACGATAGATAATTTCTGGGGAGTTGCCTACTAAGCGAGCTACATCCTTAGCATCTAGACCGTGTTCTAAAGCTAATGTAATAAAAGTATGCCGAGTATTGTATTGAGGCAAATATTTCTCAAGCTTTTGCTCTTTAACCAGTGCCTCAATCACAGGTTTCCAAATACGATTTGAAAAATTGTGCGTGTCCAGAATTTGCCCTCTTGGGCTGGGGAAAACTAACAAATCTGGTAATAACTTCTCAGGCTTAATCCTTTGTAAAAAACTCTGAAGTTTTGGATTACAAGGAAAAATTCTAGTTTTTTTGTTTTTAGTCGCTCCTCTAATTCCAGTGTCACAGGGAATTGCTTCAATAAAGTTAATCTTGGTACAGTCAATAGTGATATGTTTCCATTGAAGTGCAACTGCTTCTTCAGGTCGGCACCCAGTCATAAAAAGAAAATTGACATAGGGAGCATAGTAAGAATGAGAGAAAGGAGAATATTTTGAGGAATATGTATTGTTTTCTAAAGCTGCTATAATTGCGTCTCTCTCTCCAGAACTAAATGGCTCTCTACTGCTATCTCTAACAGTTTTTTTTATGTCCCCAGCCATTCCTTCAAAAAAATTTTCCTCAATTAAGTCTGACCTGACTGCCCATTTAAAACAGGCATTAAGCTGAACTAAAGTACGGCGTGCAACTTCACTACTATATTTGTTTAGTAACCAATCTCTAGCACTTACCCCATCTTTTATACTTTTGGGCATAAGTTTTAGTCGCTTGGCAATCTTGCCATAATCTCTAGTTAAGGTACTAGCTGAAACTTGAGGAGCTTTATATTTGGTATATTTTTCCCAAAGATCCGTAAATGAAACTTTTGGGGTAGATATTGGGGTAAAAGTATTGATTGCAGTTTGGGGTTTGTATTTTGCTAAGGTAGGATCGAATCGCTCGAATGCAATATCGGCTTCAATAACTTTTGCCTTAGCCTCTGCTGCTTTGTGATTTAGCTTGCTGTCTGGTAAACCCAGTGAAAGGTAGTGACGCTTACCACTATGGGAAAAGACAAGTTGTAATCGACCATTGGAAACTTTAATACGGACAGAGCCTTTGGGAGCTTTGCTTTTTGAGCTTTTGGGGTACATAGAGTAGATCTATATTTTTTGTTGGGGAAACACTTATGCTCTAATTAAAACTTACCCCAAACTTACCCCAATTTTCAATCTAAACTACTCTAAAATTGCCCAATAAAAAAGTAGAAGTAATGAACCTATTAGCTTGTATGCTTTAAAATTGTTATGGCTCGAGGCAGATTTGAACTGCCGACCTTGGGCTTATGAGTCCCCTGCTCTAACCAACTGAGCTACCGAGCCTTTTTTTGCAACCTGACTATTATAAAATAAAACCTTACTATTTAGTCAAGCAAATTTAGGAAAAATCAGGAAATAATTTAGATGACCTTATCTACACCATCAGTTTGTGTGACTTTGGGAACTCGTCCAGAAGCTATTAAACTGGCTCCTGTAATCCAAAAACTTCGTGGTATTGCCAATTTAAAAACTTACGTGATTTTGACTGGACAGCATCGAGAAATGGTTGATGGAGTCATGGAACTGTTTAATCTTAATAGCGATCGCGATTTAGCAATCATGAAACCGAAACAAACTCTGACGGAAATTACCTGTAATAGTTTGCAAGGGTTAGAAGAAATTTTCAGAGAGCTTCAACCTCAATTAGTTATAGTTCAAGGAGATACTAGTACTGCTTTCTCCGCAGCCTTGGCAGCCTTTTATCAGAAAATTCCTATAGGTCATGTAGAAGCAGGGTTGCGTACTGATGATTTATTTAATCCCTATCCTGAAGAAGCTAATCGACGCTTAATTTCTCAAATTACTCAATTTCATTTCGCCCCTACGGATTTAGCAGTAGAAAATTTATACAAAGCAGGAGTGACAGGAAAAATTTACCAAACGGGAAACACTGTAATTGACGCATTATTACAAGTTGCCGATACTAATCCTCAATGTAATATTGCCAGTTTAGATTGGTCAAAATATCGTGTACTGTTGGCTACAGTCCATCGTCGGGAAAATTGGGGGCAACCTTTACAGGATATTCTGCAAGGATTTCATTTAATTTTGGAGAATTTTTCCGACACTGCTTTGTTATTACCTATGCACCGTAATCCTACAGTCAGAGAGCCAATCAAAGCTTTTTTTGCGGAATCTCAGGTAAAGGAGCGCGTTTTTCTGACTGAGCCTTTAGATTATAAACAGTTAGTCGGAGCAATTTCTGGATGCTATCTCTTACTTACTGATTCTGGTGGATTACAGGAGGAAGCACCAAGTTTAGGTAAACCAGTGTTAGTATTGCGAGAGACTACAGAAAGACAAGAAGCGATCGCAGCAGGAACGGCAAAACTTATTGGGACTAACTCCAGGACTATTCTTAATCATGCTCAAGAGTTACTTACTAATCCCGAAGCTTATCAAAGAATGGCAACAGCAATTAATCCTTTTGGTGATGGATTAGCTGCTGTTAAAATTGTAGAAATTATTCAAAATTTCTTAAAAGAAAATAGTTAGTTATTAAATAATTCTTCTAGCTTTTTATCCCATTTTTTTTGATTACTATTAGCATCTTGTACAAAAGGTGAAATTGAAATTAACTTAAGCAAAGCTATATTTAACCAAGATAAAGGAAACCTCATAGGTCGAACAATATCCAAAAATAAAACCACACGCATATCATCAGTTTCATTCCAAGCTTCATGAGGAAAAGAATCATCAAAAAACATAGCTTTCCCCTCCTCCCAGTAAGCCACTTCATCAGCAACTTTAATACGACATTTTTCTCTTGGCTCAGGTACTTTTAAGCCTAATAAGCAACGCACTACCCCTTTGTAAGGTCCTCGATGTTTGGGAATATGTTTCCCTGGTAATAAAATTGAGAAAAAGGCTGTTTTCATACCAGGAATAGACTCAATAATTTGAGTAGTTTTAGGGCATCTTTGGCAATTTTTTTGAGCTTTTACTCCATAACCATAGAGAAAATAGGTTTTCCAAAGACGATCATTAGTAGTACTATAACCTTGATCGGGAGAAATATCTTGAAAGTTGGGTAGTCCTTCAGTATATTGTAAAATATTATCTAGTTCTTCCCTAATAACTTTGGAGTTATTCTCTAAATCTGTTGTCCAACTAAATTTTTTACCATCAAAAAAAGGAGTATCTCCTACTAAAGAATATTGGGGAATAAGTTGTTCATATTTTTGGATCAACTTAAACCCTACTTGGTAAATTATGAAATCTCGAATCTTAGTTTGCCAACTATCAATAGCTAAGGAACTATTCTGATTTTCTTTCTGACTCCTCATATACCCATCATACCAAAACAAATAATCTTAATAATTATCCCATAATATTTTTACCATTAGTCTAATTCAACAATTAAATTCTTTCCTTAGTAATAATATATGTGGCATAAATAATTGCCATAATTTGTATCGGAAAAAGTAGTATATAACTTTTTAGAAAAATATTAACCTCCAGATGAGAAAAAATACTGAAATAGACTGCACCGATAATCAGAAACAATAAATTCTTTTTGAATTGATATCTTGGTTTCATTATTCTACTAAAACCAACCCTTCTTAACAGCTATGTAAGTACTATAAAACTCATCATCAGATTTGGTAAGATAAATGATTCCTTCCGCTAAGCCTATAACACCCATCACAAAAGCCCCAAAACCACAAGTTAGAATGGTGACAAGCAACATGATTAATCCTTCGGTTTGATATCCAAGAATAAACTTATGAATTCCCAATGAGCCTAGTAAAATTCCACAAATCCCTGCTGCAATTTTTTTACTATTAATATCACCAGAGTTAGTCATCTTGATCAAACCTTATAATTATCATTGTCAACAATCCTACCTTAAGCAATCAAGAGATGGGGACAAAAAAATTTAAAATTTATAAAGCTTGTGTCTGTTTTGTAATTACTACAGCCTTGATTACTTTATACAAATATGACCCTGGTGTTACAGAGCATAATCTATATCCTAGTAGCTTTTTTAGAGAATTAACAGGTTTTTATTGTCCTGGATGTGGTGCGACAAGGGCATTACATCAAATATTACATGGTAATCTAAAAGCAGCTTTGGCTTTAAATCCGCTAATTGTAATATTTTTGCCCTACTTTATTTATTTATTTTTTAATGCTTATCTATTAGATAATAGAAAAATAATTGATCAAAATTTGAATAATAAAAATTTGTCAATTTGTGCGATCATATTTTTGATGTATGGAATTATAAGGAACATTTCTATTTACCCTTTTTCCTTGCTTGCTCCTCATTAAAATAATTAATATTTTACGTCTAATGTGAATTATCTAAAACCCTTGATAGTGTTAGGGAACAGGGAACGGCCCTAAAGGATTAGCTCCTAACGTCGCGTCGAAACAGGGAACAGTGGGAAATAAAAACAGCAGAATGGGAGTTTCAGCGTTTAAGCTTACATTAAGCGTATTTTATAAATTTCCAAAAAAAAGACCACTTAATTAAGCGGTCAAGACTATACAAGTTATTCAAGAGTCAAGAAAAAATGGAACTAAACTTAATCAGGTCAAAATAAGTTTTTGTTTCATTTAACTCTCCTGATTATAACTATAATTTTAGTTCTCTAGATCAAGCTATAATAAATAATTAGGCTTGTTAGATTAAGTTTTAATGAATTTAAAACCAGAGTTTTAATGAATTTAAAACCAAAGTTGGCAAATTTACTTAGTCTCAAAAAAAAAGACTGCCTTATCAGACAGTCTTGACCACACACACTATTAAGAGAGAAATTTTAAAAAGTAGAAATAAACTTAATTGGTTAAATATAAATGGCTAAGTTTGATGTAATTAACCTCATTATAAGTATGATTTTCACCCTTGAGGTAAAGTTGTAATAAACAATTAGGCTTGTTAGATTAAATTTTAATCAATTTAAAA
>JASJDB010000383.1 GCA_030065315.1 Xenococcaceae cyanobacterium MO_167.B52
CTTTTTTTCTCAAATCGTAGCTATAAGGAGCAGGCATTTTTTTCTTTTTTCGCGGTGCCAAAGGCAACAGCTTCGCTGGTCGCCTTGATTATAGCTAAATTTGTCCTAACCTAACCCCGTATTGCTATACATTAATCCCCAATGCCCCAGCCATTGTTCTTTCTTGAGAGGCAGCACGCAGAATTTTGCCCCAGCGTGTACGAGTTAAAAATAACCACAGTCCTATGCCCACAATAAAAGCTACAACAATGATGAATAAGTTATAAACGGGATAGGTACGGTCTAAGATAGCAATACTAGTTTTTAAGAGTGGTGGTAGGGGTACTGTTAGTGGCGCACTCCCCCAAGATAAACGTACCGAATCATTAATAATTAAGACAAAGGCAAAGGTTAACAAGAGTTGAAAACTAACATCTTGTTTATATATGGGACGCAGAAACAAAATTTCGAGAATCCCACCAACTAAAGCTACAATTAAAGGTGCGATCGCTAAAGCTAACCAAAAATTTAACTGACCTTGGACAACAAAACTATAACTAAGGTAAGCTCCCAACATATATAAGCTGCCATGAGCAAAATTCAAGATCCCCATGACCCCGAAAATCGTAGTTAAGCCAGCAGCAATCAGAAACAGTAATAGTCCATTAGTTAGTCCATTCAGAAAAAAGATTAGCAGAGTTGACATGATAGGAGTTCCCAGTTCCTAATTAATTCATAGCTTACAGTCTGTTTTTTGTGGAGATCGCGTTACCGACTCACCTTCCACTACCACTATCGGTTCTAAAATCCGAAAATCATAATTGGGACTAGCAGCAGTTTTACCCCAAGTGACATTTGCGATCGCTTGATGGTCGGATTGGCGTAATACTAACTTACCCATAGGTGCTTCGTACTCCAAACCTTCTAAAGCTTGAATGACTGCTTTTGTTTCCGTTGTTCCTGCTGTATTGGCTGCTAGTGCTAATAATTTGAGACCGACATAGGCATTCTGGGCATTATAGCTAGGATAGGTCTGGTACTGCTGACGAAATTTAGCGACAAAGTTGCGATTTACTTCTGTATCTGGTGTTTGCCACCAATAGCGTGTCCCCACCCACTGTCCGACGGGCATTTGTTCACCCAAAGCCGTTAACACTTCCATTGCTGCCCCCAACTCCATATAGACGGGAAATTGTTCAAATAAGCCAAAACTCTGAGCTTGACGGACAAAATTGATCAGATCGTTCCCCCAAAGACTACACCAGATTGCTTCAGTCCCTGAATTTTGCAAAGTGGTAATAAAACTGTTGTAATCTTGGGTACCAAGTTTAGCAAAAGCTGTCCGGGTTAGAAATTGTACCCCTTCCTTTCTCTCTTGCAAGGCTTTTTGAAAAAATTCCCAACTCTGACGACCAAAAGCATAATCAGGAGCAATAGTCGTCCACTTTTGATAACCTTCAGTTGCAGCTATTTCCGCTCCAGCAGCAGAATTTTGAGGGCTGTTGATACTGCAACGGAAAACAAAAGGGTTACATAATTCCCCAGTCAATTTTGGGCTGGCTGCATGGGTAAGCATTAAAATCCGCTCTAACTCAGGAATTGCTGGAATTAAAGCTTCTCCGTTTCCCGAACTATCAATTCCCAACAAAAAATCTACTTTTTCCTGTAATACTAATCTTCTCGCTTTTTGCACAGGGTCACTTTCATCTTCAAAAATCACCTCTAAAGGTTTGCCATTAATTCCGTCAGCTTGATTAATTTCTGCTACAGCTAAATTAATTCCATCTCTGGCAAATTCCCCATAAGTCGCAAATCCTCCCGTCAGTAAATACATCGCACCAACTCGTACTGATGCTTGCTCTCTAACACTATTACCATTACAGGCAGCTAAAAACCCTACAGTTGCCCAGCCCCACTGCCTAAGAAAAGTACGCCGAGAAACCTCAAATTGCTTTGCCCAATACATAAGCCCATTATTTTTGAGAATTCACCTAATCTTAAAACTAAATTGACCACAAAAAAGCTTATGCTGCCTTTAGTAACTGCTTAAGTAAAGGGGCTGGCAAACAGGGGTGGCGAGCGAGCTAGTCTTGGTAAATATCGCTGGCATGATGAAGCTTAAGCTCTATTTTGGCTCATTACTTCGATCAATGTTTGTAAGACTTGATACTCTTCTGGATTTACGTGCTGGTCGAATAGAGCAATAGTCGCTGTTTGGGATAAAGCGAGTGCTGCTACTTCTGCATCTAAATCTTTAACTAGACGCTCTATGTCTTGTGGCACCTTTAATGCGGTTTTAATGCCTAGTATTGCTGATTCTTCTATCCCCAGTAACTTGAGTTTTGGATAGATACTCTCCCAATGAATTATGCCTTCAGTATGATTAATCTGAATCGAATATGCTAGGAGGCGTTGATATTTATTTTGTAGGTGGGTCGGAACTTGGAAGACTTCTGATTCTAATCGAGATGATGGGGTTTTACTATTTTTGATATTTTCAATGATTCGTTGCCAATCTTGATGCTCACTAGCTTCTGGTTGACTAACTGTCAGTGAAACTTGTATTTTTCCTTCTGCTGTATCCAGATGTGTAACTTCGGCGGACACACCTAGAAACCCTAACCATTTGGCGATAATTTTCACTAAGGTTATTTTGGTCGCTTGTGTTTGAGCCAACAATTTTATTTGAGCTTTCACCATTGGGCGAACAATTGAAGTCAGCATTTTTATTCCTCTTAAGCAGCAGGTAAAATCTAACCTGCATTACCAATCAGATTAATCTAAACATCAGGTAATTACTGCTAAACATTTTACTAATCCCAAAAACTCTGTACGTCAAAAGGCAATTTGGCATTCATTCTAACTTCTAATTGTTCCTTGGTAATAACTGCGGTTGGTTTTAATACTGACCAATTTTCTCTAGTTATTCGATAAAGAGAACGCAGATAACCAAACCGTTCAATAGCAACAGCTTCTGGAAATCGCGACACATCTGGATGTTCTCGTTTAATCAATTCACGGTAATTGCAATCCAATTCAGTGAGAGTTTTAGGAGAACCGAGGACACGCATTGCGGGTGTATTTTCTGCCCCATTCAAAGGAAGTCCTGGGGCTAATAAGCGATGACTTAGCAACAAGAAGGAAAAGTTTTCTGATTGCTTTAGTTGCTCTTCTTGCTGTTGTAATTGTTCTTCCTTTTCCTTTAGTTGTGATTCTAAAAGTTGGATTTGTTCTTGAGCAATCTGCAATGCCTCTGATTCTAATAGTTCTACTTGGAAAGGGGAATTACTCAAGTTATCTGTCTCCACCAAAGATTCAGAAAAAGCGTTATCTTCTGGTACTCCGCCAAGGGAAAAGTCTTTACCTTTCCCAGTAGCATAACTAACTTTTTCCTCATCACCAGAAGATACAAATTGCAATTGAAGTTTAGCTGCTGCAATAGCAAACTTGCAGCGATTAAGCTTGTTGGTAAGCTTTAAACCTTGAGCTTCTTTTAAGTTCTTGATTGCCGAAGATGACCAGGTACTTTTAACTTGTTGGTAGTAAGAAAGTAATAATATTTCATCCTCAGCTAGATAAGGATTAAGGTTAATAATCACTTTCAAAGATTCTCTATTGAAATTATCTTCTGTTTCTATATAGTGAGTAGTTTCTAATTATTGTAATTCCATGACTTTATCAAATACTTATTGGGGTAGCGGTTGATTATTTCGCATTTGTTCACACAAATTTCGTAAAAACATGGGATTTTTGCTTCTTTCTTGAATAGGCTCTGGTGCTTGTTTTAACCAATTAATAAGTTCTTGTTCTTTTTTCAGATCTAGGTTTGCTTTACCAATCAAGTCGAAACGACGATTTTCCAAGGGAAGAATCCGAAATTTGACCCAATTTGAAAATTTTGCCTCCGAAAAATGACGAGACGCAATGATTCCACGACACTTATTAGAGCCACTCAGAAAGTTTTTAATGGCTTCAGCATAATTGGCTATAACTTGATTTTGAACAGCTTCCGTTGCGCTTAAAATTTCAGGTATTTGATCAAAAGAATCAAATAAAAATAACCAAGTTTCTTCTCGACAACCCCTATCAAACTCTTCGTCTAGAAATACGTGAACGTCTCGATCATTCGCTTCTTTAAGTTGTTTTTTTACTGCTTCTTGAATTAAATCTCTGGGCTCTTCTAGAGTAGTTATGACAATTTAATAATAAAAATAGTCAATAACCAAAAGTATTTTAAAATTTAATCTGCTTATAATCCTTGATATATATTGACTAGAGGCTCTTTTTTATAATAGTAAGTAGCTTGTTCTTAAATCACAAAAATGAATTTTTAATAAAATTAATAAAATGCCTTCTAATTCCCTGTTTCATTTTATCACTAAAATCATTAATTTTGAAGGGTTTAAAGTAACTAATTATCATTTTATTACCGAGAATGAATTACTTATTCAATTAGAAAATCAAGAAAGTTTATCAACTTGCCCTCAATGTCATAAAGTAACGGATAAAGTACATCAATCTCATCGATATAGAGTCAGGGATATTCCCGTTAGTAGTTTCGATGTTTTTTTGCTTGTTAATCGTCGTCAATTTAGATGTAATAAGTCTGACAAAGTTTTTTCAGAAGAATTGAATTTTTTCAAAAAAAGAAGAACATATACAATTAGGTTGGCAGATAAAGTTGTCAAAGAAGTATTAGAAACAGATCTCGTAAATGCTGGCAAAAGAAATAGAGTGAGTCCAGCAGAAATAGAAACAATACTCAAAGAATTAGAACTAGATTTATTAGAGGAAAAACCCAAGGAATTAAAAAGGTTAGGAATCGATGAAATAACTCATTTATGCATGTGGTAAAAATTACGCAGCAGTTTTGGTAGATTTAGATAAGAGAAAACCGATAGCTCTCTTAGAGAAAAGAAACAAAGAAGTTAGAGCAGAATGCTTGCAGGAATGGGGTTGGGACATCTTAAACCAAATAGAATAAGTTAGCATAGACCTGTGGAAACCATATAAAACTGTGGTAGAACAACTAATTCCAAATGCACAAATAGTAGCAGACAGATTTCATGTAATGAAACAAATAAATGAAGAGTTAGATGCCAGAAGAAAAAAAGAAAAAAGACAGGCAGAGAAGTTAAAAAACAAAAAAGAAAGAGAACAAAAACTACAAGGAATAACAAAGAGCAAGTATCCGTTACTAAAGAAAAAAGAAAAGCTCAATGAAGCCGAAAAAGAAAAATTAAAGCAAGTTGAGGAAGTGAGTCCAGACTTAATAGAAATGTATCGAGAAAAGGAGAAGTTTAGGGATATATTTGAAAGTCAAATAACGGGGGATGAAGCATTGTGGAAGATTGTTGAATGGACTGAATCATCTTATAAATATTTTCCTCAAAGTTGTCAAACAATAAAAAGGTGGAGCGACGAGATTTTAGCGTATTTTGACAATCGAACAACCCAAGGAGCAGTAGAGGGAATTAACCAAAAAATTAAGCTAATTAAGAGAAGAGCTTACGGGTTAACTAACTTTAACAATTTTAGAAGAAGAGTTCTCTTAAATTGGCATTTTTGCTAGTAATTTATCATACTTAGTCTGAAAGAGCC
>JASJDB010000384.1 GCA_030065315.1 Xenococcaceae cyanobacterium MO_167.B52
CACAAGCGACGGACAAACTCTTTCATTGAGATGTCGCCATTTTTCACCTGAGATTCCAAGTAAGAAATAGACTGGCTGTAGGCGCGAGTAATATCCCGTTCAAAAATCTGACGATAAGCTGCTTTGATTACTGATTGTTTTTCTAACTCAGAAAGACCAGGCTTCATGACAAATTTTTGTCTTCTTTCTGAAGCGTTAAAATAGCTTTGGGGTAATTTTAATCCTTGAACATCGGAAGAAGGACGCTGACGCAACTTATCTGAGGGCGTGGCAGCTTTAAATTCAGTTAAAACTACATTAAAGTATTCAGTAACAATTTCTTTGGCTTCTTCGTCGCGACGGAAATAGTCAATAGATGCAGAACGCATTTCTTGAAGAGCGACAATAGTAGCATCTGTAGAGCAAGCTTTTTCAATAACTTCCCTTAAGCCTCTTATATTGACTACTAAAATACTGGGGTCACCCGCTACAATCGCATACGTAGTATAACGCAAAAACCAGGACATATCCCTTAAAGATTTTTGCATATTGGATGGACCATATCTAGTGACATTTATGGGTCTAAAACCAGGAGGAACGGGTCCTGTACTGGTAAATAAACTCCTAAATGCGCCAAAAAGACCACCACCACCAGAATCTTTGCTTTCCACAAAGGTTGCAGTGTCAGAAGCAACTGCACCAGCCATTACTGGTTCATCAACAGGGGGTTTTTCTAGATAAGATAAAGGTGACCCTCCAGTAAATATACGATTGGCAGCACGGGATACGATTAGATCGGAATTATTGGTTAAAACTTGGGCTATTTCGAGTCTTTTAGCACCTGATTTATAATAAGCTGTGAGTTCATTTAATTCGCCTCTTTCAGGGAAACGGTCTTGCTGTTCTGCTTGTAATATAGTTGAGACCGCTACTGTTTGATAGAGTTGAGGACGGGCTAATGAACTGCCTCCACTTGCCGTTACAGTCATGTGATTTTAAGTATTCTTTTTACTTATAGTTCCGTTTTTAGAGTAAAACTTTTCGTGCAACCTGAGGGGGATTGTTAAGAACTATGTCTTTATAAACTTGCATCTTCAAATTTATAACCTACCCCTACAACTGTCTTAATAAAAGTAGGATTGGCTGTATCTGGTTCGATTTTCTTGCGTAATCTTCTGATATGAGTGTCAACAACTCTTTCATCACCAAAAAAGTCATTACCCCAAAGTTTGTCAATAAGTTGAGTACGACTCCAAACGCGCCCAGGATAGCTCATGAATGTTTCTAGTAACTTAAATTCAAGAGTGGTTAAATCTAGAGTTACTTCGTTGCGAGTTGCGATGTGTTGGTCTAAATTGAGCGTAAAATTTTTGGTGCGATATATCTGGCTATTCTGTCCCACCTCTCTTAAACTGCGACGTAATAAGGCTCGAACTCTGGCAACTAACTCCCTAGGGCTAAAAGGTTTTACTAAATAGTCATCTGCACCTGTAGAGAGTCCAATTACTCGGTCTATTTCCTCACCTCTGGCTGTCAGCATCAGGATATAGGGGTCTTTGAGATTATTTTGCTGACGAATGCGAGTACATACTTCTAGTCCATCTAAACCAGGAAGCATCAAATCCAAAATGATCACATCAGGATTTTGTTGCTCAAAAGCGTTCAAGGCAGCTAGTCCATCTGCTGCAATTTGACAGGAAAAGTTTTCTCTTTCCAAGGTTTGTTGAATCAGTTGAGCAATTTCTGATTCATCTTCTACGATTAATATTTCCATCCTGTGGTCTAAAAGTTGGCAAATTGCCTCACTATGCAAAGCTCGCAAGACAATGGGTCTTGTTAAAGTCTAATTATTCTGGATTGTACTATTGTGATCAGGATTTACCAGACGCAACAACTTTTGCTTGATTTGCCGATCAAATACTTCCCATTTAAGTTTGGCATAGCCATTGTAATCATTAAAACCACCTAAAAAACCGATGGGAATTTCAAAGCCTCCTGCCATATTACGCCCTCCACCAAAAAATTTTCCTGTACTATCTTTACCAAAGGCTTCTTTGATAAATTCATCAGGATCAAGAGTTATTTTGGTTGTCCGAAGAGACCCAACAATTACTTCAAGATCTCGTTCTTCGTCCTGAACAATACCGTAAACTAAAGCCGTATGAATATTTTCTTCAGCGATTAAAAAATCTGCTGCTTGGGGAATAGCGTCTCGGTCATCATAACGGAGATATCCTACTCCTGAAAGAGAAAAATTATTTTTAGTGAGACGATTTCTCAAAGCCCGTTCAATCACATCCATAACTCTACGAGATCGGGCTGAACTTAGGACGGCATTGAGCAGTTGAGAATCATAAAAACGGCTAAGATAAGCAGCAGCTAAAAAGTCTTCTTCTTGTGCCTGCATTAGACAGTTAGTATCAGAACGCAAACCGTGCATGAGAGCAGTAGCACATTGAACGTGCTGATTGTTATTGCGATCAAAGTCTAATAACCCTTCTTGTATGTATTGGGTTAGTATGGTTGCAGTAGCACGAGTCTGGGGTCGTAAATCAATAAATTCAGCGGTTAATTCTTCCTGCTTACTATGATGGTCTATTACAGCTAGCAAGGGTATATTAGCTTTCTGTACGACAGAATAGAGTTTGCTGTTGGTTCCTTGGCTATCGATTAATACACAACCGTGATATTGAGAAAAATCTTTTTTGGCTAATTGCTCTGGTGTGTAGCGTTGGGCGGGTAGATTGGTAAGTTTAACTAGAACAATGTTTTCCTGATGGGATAGAGTTCCGCCGTAAACGATATCACAGGAAATATGGTAATTTTCAGCAATCAAAAGGTAAGCCCAAGCACTAGAAAGAGCATCAGGATCAGGAAAATCTTGTATAAGAATAATTTGTCTGGTTCCTTGATATTTTTCTAGAAGACTGTGCAACCTTTGTGTAGAGGTTCTTGGGTTGGTATGGTTATTGTGGTGTTTCGTTACTTCCAAAGAGTTTATTTTGGATTCTAGTGGTAGTTCCACTATTCCAGCACGAGGATTCTTTTGATTAACTACAGATTTATTTTTAGGGGAACTTGTAAATTGGGAGGACATAGTTTAAATTCTGGTCTTTACAGAGCCATCTCATTGGAAAACAGAGTATTAAAAAAAGTTATTTAATGGTGTTTTATTTTATCTGATTTCTGAGTTTATCATGCCTGTTAATTTTCCCATGGTATTAGAGTTATCAAATCCCAATAACGTACTTTTTCCATTCTTGATTAAGATCGCCTTGGGTACATTTGATAATTTCAAAATGCAAACTGCTGTGAGGTCTGCGAGGTTTAGATAAAAGGGTCATACCTGCCTCTTTCGGGTTACGACTGCCTTTTTTCACATTGCAACGGACACAGGCTGCTACTAGATTTTCCCAACTATCTCCCCCGCCCCTAGATCTTGGTATTATGTGATCGAGAGTTAGCTGCTCTCCTTTGGCACGGCAATATTGACAGGTATTGCGATCGCGCTCTAAGACGTTGCGACGAGTTAAGGGAATTTCTTTGTAGGGAACTCTGACGTAGTAGCGAAGCCGAATTACTTTGGGAAGAGGAACATTAGCATAAATTAATCTTTGATCGTGTTCGAGTTGCTCTGCTTTACCTTTCAACAGTAACACAACCGCCCTTCGCCAACTGGTAATATTTAGTGGCTCATAGGAGGCGTTTAGTACTAAGACCTTACCCATGTACCCGATTTTCCTCCTTTACAGCAAATGGTAGCATATTGTTTCGAGGTTGGTTTTGGGGAGACAAGGAGACAAGGGAAAGCTATGAACAATGAACTATGAACAAAAGTTCAATGATTACGCCAAGTCCCGTGAAAACTGTGGGGGATAACTTCTGGTAGTTGTAAGCGACAGATTGGTTCAGTGTCTAGACAATCGCTTTGATAGATTCTGACTTCACTACTATGATTGTTGCCATCATAAACTACTGTCAGTATCCATCCAGTGTTGGGATCATTGGTATTGGGAACATATATCGGTTCTGAAGGATACATATTTGCTCCCATATCGGCTACTACTAGCTTATTGGCTTGACGATCAAATCGCGCGATCGCAGTTAGGAGTTCTTGACTTTCTTTTACGCCATCTCGATGACAGGATAGATAAGTATAACGCCAAGGTATTCCGACTTTTGATGGGTTGATTTGAGGAAATTCACAATGATTGTCTAATAGTTGGGTATTACTAATTACTTTTCCTGTTTGGGGGTCGAGTCTTACTTCCCACAGAGTTCCTTTAGCTTGCGTAGTAGTTTTTCCTGTAGCAACTTCTTTTAAGTATTGATTAGTTTGTAAATCGGGATAGCGGACGAATTCAACTGCTAAGTTGCCATCTTCAGCTACACAACCATTAGTATAGTGCCACTGAAACCAGGATTCTGTAGTAGTTGATTGGCTTACTAAAGATAGGGTATGGCGGTCAAAGATTAGAATTTGGGTGCCGAATTGAGGTTTCCATTCCATTGCATCACTAAAAGCTTTTTTTCCCAAAATCACCCATAGAAGATTTAGAAGATTGACTCTCACAGGAGGAATAAAAAAGATTAAATAGTCTCCTGCTAATACAAAATCATGAATTAGAGATATAGAAGATAAGGGAAAGCTGTTTTGTTGAATAATTTTCCCCTGAGAATTGCACTTGTAAAGATGGAGTACAATTTTAGAACCCAGACTAACCCCAAAATTGTAAATTTCTCCAGCATATACTTTGGGATGGGCGGAAAATGATTGCTTATCGGATAAACCGTCTAAATTGTCTTTTCCTTGAGTTTCCAGAGTTTTTAAATCTAAAGAATAGGGAAACCCACCTTCCCACAAAGCTAAAACGCGATCGCTTAAAGTTAAAACTGATGTATTGGCGACGTTTTTGAAAGTTAGTTTAAGATTGTCCCACCAACCATTGGGGGAAGTCATGCCATAGTTGGGATAGAGGAATTTTCCTGCTGTAGTTTCTTCTTGATAACCTTTGGTTTTGACATAGTGATAGACAGCACTAGCTTTTCCTGCTTCAAAGTGAACTCCTAAAACAGCACCATCTCCATCAAACCAATGCCCTACTCGTTGATCTCCTCTACTTAATCTTCCTGGTCCATTACGATATAATGAGCCTTTTAATTCGTCGGGAATTGTCCCACTAATTATGGTTAATGGAGTTAAATTAAATTCTTTGGCTGGCTCAAGAAGTGCTTTTGACCAATTACGGCAGTTGCTTTGTAATATCATGATTAATGCTAAATTATTTGAATCCGAGTGCTGCAATAGCTAAACAACCCCAACCGATAATAAAAGCGAGTCCCCCTAATGGTGCAATTGCGCCCAACCATTTGATACCACTTAAGCTGAGAGTGTATAAGCTGCCAGAAAATAGAGCAATACCAATAATAAAGGCAATTCCAGACGTATTTAATAAGGGATCGGGGTTTTCGGTGCGAGTTAGTAATAATGCTACTAAAATCAAAGCTAAAGCATGATACATCTGATATTGAGTACCAGTTTTCCAAATTTCTAAGGCTCTTTCGGTTAACTTTTCTTTTAAAGCGTGGGAAGCAAATGC
>JASJDB010000012.1 GCA_030065315.1 Xenococcaceae cyanobacterium MO_167.B52
TCAAACTTCTGGCTAATCAACGGAATGATCGTAGTTGGAGTGCCATATCTGGTAACGAATTTGTTGAAGTTGAAGATGTAGGCAGCTTGGGTGAAGGTGCTTTAATCATTGCGGATATAGTTAATCGCCAAGTTAAAGGGAAACTGGAAACAGCCTCCAAAGAAATTATCGGAGTCTTACAGGGATTCTCTCGATTACAAGAAAAGACTAAAAGTCAAGAAGAAGAAATTCAAGTTTGGAAAGAATCTTTAACCATCCAAAGCGAAGAATTGAGCAATCGAGAAATCGAAATAGAATCTCGTTTAGAACAATTAGAAAAGATGGAGGAAGAACAAGAAAAAATCAACCAAGCTAGAGAAGAAGCTGAAAAAATTCGTGCTGAATTTCAAGCCAAAAGTCAAGAATTAGAAACAGCTTGGGAACAACTACAAGGCGAGAAAAATTCTTTGGAGCAGCGAATCAAAGATAATAGAGTCCTTGACGAAGCACAAGTTAATCAATTACAAAACTTACTAAATTCTTTATCATCAAGTAATAATTCTGCCGATTTAGTTAAAGAAAAACTCGGTTCAGTGTTTAATGGCGTTAATAGTCAGCAACAGTATTTTGATCAGCACTGGCAAAAATTAGAGCTATATAAAAAAGATATTCAACAACATAAAGACACTGCAACCAAATATGAAACTGAATTAAGCAGTATAAAACAAAAGTTAGATTTAGAGATTAAATCCTCAGAAGAAGTTAGAAACAAAAAACTGCTCTTGGAGAATTCTCTTAATAGCAAACTAGAAATTTTATCCCTATTTTCGTTACAGGAAAAATCTTATAACGAAATCCAAGAATCTTTCTCCCTGTTGGGCATTGAATCATCCGATGTGGATTTATCACAAAAAATTAATTTAGATGATTTAGAAAATATGCCATTGCCAGAATTAGAAGCTCTGATTAATAATCTTCAGAAAGATTTAGAGAAAGTAGCTCGATTTGTTAATGAGCAAGAAGAAGAGTTGAGTTGGCAATGTGAAGAGGTAAAGAATTTAGAAGCTAAAATCAAACAAGCTAGTGAATTTGATCGTTTAAGTCTTGAACAAGAGCTATCTGAAGAAAAAGAAGCTCAAGAAATGCTGCACGAAACTTTAGTGGGACAGCGTCGCTCTCTTAAGGAAAGACATGAAATTTTAATGCAGCATTCGCGAGTTTTAAAGCGTCGCCAAGGAATAGTTGATTTAGATGCTGAATTAACAACAATAAATTTAGACCCGATAAAAGCTAATTTATCCCAACAACAACAAGCATTAGAACAACAGCAAGAACAAATTAATCAAGAAATAGCAGAAACCAAGCAAGTTCTTCAAACCTTAGAACAAGAGTTTCAACAACAAACTCTTGAATGTGCCAAAATAGAACATGAATTGCAAGAAAAACAGCAAAGTTATCAAGAAATTCAGGCATTGATTACTAATCTAGAGGGGCAAATTTCTTTTTACGAAGAAAACTTACAACCTCTGCAAGATAGTTTAAATATAATTAGGCAGAACTCAGAACAAATAGAATCCTTAATAGCTACAGAGCTTGAAATTAGTCATAGTCAAATACTATCTGATATAGATGAAATTATGAAAGAATTAGTGGGTACTGTTGGTGTATCTTAAGCAGTTGGACAAAATTAATTTTCTAGTTGAGATAGAGAACAGGTAAAAAGAAATGTTTAATTAATTCTGTCTAAGTACTTAACTGGAGTTTAGACTAAATTTCAGTGGATGAGTAAAACTAATTTGATATTCGGTGGAGCCAAAAATATTTTCTTGACTGAAGGGAGTACTAGCTTCGGTTATAATACCATTGCTGTTGACTTTCGCTCTCTACCCCAAATGCGACAGTTGGGTTATGCTGTTGTTTTTGATGCAACTCATAGCGTAGAGATGCCAGGAGGAAAAGAAGATAAATTAGGAGGACAACAGCAGTTTGTAATGGATAAAATATCTTCTGATAATCTCGTTAAGTTTTCTCAAGTAAAGCTTCTTGCCCTAGATGTAGATGGAGTTCTCACCGATGGTGGGCTTTACTATAACGAAACTGGTGAAGAATTGAAAAAGTTTAATGTCAAAGATGGGTTAGGATTAAAACTCTTGATGCAGAAGGGTATAGAAGTCGCAATTATAAGTTCTAGCAGTGCTAAAGCTACTTTACATCGAGCGGAACGCCTTGGCATTAAATATGTGTTTATTGGTATTGAGGATAAATTAATTAAACTTAGGGGATTATGTCTGGAGTTGGGACTAGAGTTAAATCAGGTTGCTTATATGGGAGATGATTCAGTCGATTTACCTGTAATGAGAGCAGTGGGTTGTCCTGTTGCCGTGGCAGATGCCATGCCCAAAAATCAGGATGTGGCAATATATATTACTGAAAAAAAAGGAGGAAATGGAGCAGTACGGGAATTTTGTGACATCTTAATTGAGACGAATTAGGCAGGAACAAGTCATTTGTGTAATCTACAAGTAATTACTCTTGGGATAATTATTTATTCTTCGTGTATATGATGATTGGCAAAGTAAATAAAATATTTCTAAGACTTTGGCTGCGTTTCAAGTTCAATGCCATTGACCAAAGCTGACCTATCCTGCCTGGATTGGCTTTATTTGTTAGGGGTTGCATTTGTTTCTCCCTTTCTCTGTCTTTGATATATTCATATATATTCATAGAAAGGAAAAGGGATTTTCTAGGGATTATGGGATAATATGAAGCCTGTTAAGTAGGTGTTTATAAGCCCAGGTTAAGAGTGAGGTTAAGTTGTATATTCAGCGTTAATTTCCACATATTTATAAGTCAAATCACATCCCCAAGCTGTTCCTGTCCCTGATCCGCTACCAATACGAACTGAAATTAATACTGTATCATCTTGTAAATAGGCTCCTGCTGCTGCTTGTTTGAGATAGTTACTTGCACTATGACGATCAAAGGGTAGAGGTTGACCATTTTCCATTAGAGGCATATCCCCCAATTTAATGCTTAGTTCGTCTTGATGAAATTTCACCCCAGCACGTCCCGCAGCACCAGCAATACGACCCCAGTTAGGATCACGCCCAAAAACCGCAGATTTGACTAAAGATGAGCCAGCAATGGTTCTAGCAACTTGATTAGCAGCTTGATCATCTGGTGCGCCCGACACTTGTACTTCAATCAGACAAGTTGCCCCTTCCCCATCACGAGCGATCGCTTTTGCCAAGTATTGACAGACTTCAGTAAGCATGGCTTCTAGTTTCTGGGCGTTTCGACCCATTTCAGTAATAGCAGTAGTGCGAGACTGTCCATTAGCTAAGGCAATTACAGTGTCATTAGTACTGGTATCACCATCAATAGTGATCTGATTAAAACTTTTATCTACTGCCCGTTTTAACATTTCCTGCCATAGATGAGTTGCTACGGCAGCATCACAAGTAATGAAAGCTAACATGGTCGCCATATTGGGATGAATCATGCCTGAACCCTTGGAAATTCCGCCAATGCGGACAGGGCGACCTTCGATAGTAGTTTCTAGGGCAATTTCTTTGGTTACTAAGTCTGTAGTAATGATTGCTTTTGCTGCATCTTTGCCCCCTTCATAAGAAGCAGCAGCTACTAATTCAGGAATAGCACTCCGCAAACCCCCCATTCTAATTCTTTGTCCAATTACTCCCGTAGAAGCCAGAAGAATTTGCTCAGAAGAGATATTTAAAGCTTTTGCTAATAAATCTGCACTTTCTAAGGCATCTTGCCAACCTTGCTCCCCTGTAGCTGCATTGGCTTGCCCTGCATTACATAAAATAGCTCTTTTATTAGAATCATCTTGCAGTTTTTGACGACAGTAATCTACACAAGCAGCCCTAACCTGAGAAGTAGTAAAAAGCCCAGCAGCGATCGCTTCACTGTCGGATAAAATTAGTGCTAAATCCTCTGCCCCAGAAGCTTTTAGTCCTGCTTTAATACCTGCTGCTTTGTATCCTTTGGGTGCAGTGATACCTCCTGCGATTATCTGCCAATCTGCCATAATTCTTTAAATACTGCTTTTTTCCTCTAACGCTGATTATACAGTCATTGAGTAGCTCAACAAGAGGTAATTTTACCTCATTTTATTAGTACAAAAATATCTTGCGATACAGTTTGAGTTAGCCCTAAAGCATACCCCTTCCCATCAAGATGCTTTCATTTAGAGAGCATATCCAATGGACTTGTTGAGATAAAAACAATAATTTGACTTATCTAGTTATTTTCGTGATATCGTTAGATGCTACTCGGTTCTCATAGGGATCAGCTATGGGAAGTAATGGGGAAAGTTTGGTGTAAATCCAACGCTGTCCCGCAACTGTGATGAAATAATTAGTTTTATTTTTAAGTCAGGATGCCCGCCGTCTTTCATTAAACATTTATCATTCAACATTTAACATTGTTTTTGATAAGTGAAATATGTTGAGCAACTATCTAAAAAAACAAATCTGCGAGGTACAGATTTTATGAATAATATAGTTTCAAAGTTTCAGTTTAAAACTCGATGGTTTCTGAGTTTAGTATTATTTTTAAATCCAATTATTGTCATACCTTCAGCTTTGGCACATCATCCTTTAGATGGTGCAATTCCTAGCAATTTTTTTGAAGGTTTTATGTCAGGATTGGCACATCCGATTATCGGTTTAGATCATTTTGCTTTTGTAATTGCTTTAGGATTATTAGCTGTTTTCAGGAAAAAACCAGGTTTAATAATACCTGTAAGTTTTTGCCTGGCTACTGCTCTAGGAACAACAATTCATTTAGCTAGTATAGATCTTCCTGTTCCTGAATTAATTATAGCTATTTCAGTATTGACTATGGGGATAGCACTAGCATTAGAAAATCAAGTTAACTTAGGATTGATAACTTTACTAAGCGCGATCGCAGGTATTTTTCATGGTTATGCCTATGGAGAAGCTATTGTCGGTGCCGAAATGACTCCTTTAGCTGCTTATCTATTGGGCTTTGTAGGAATTCAATTAGTTATTAGCGCGATCACATTTTATATTGGCACTTCAATTACTAAAAAATCATCTCTTTGTCTACGTTTTTCTGGGTTCCTAATCGCAGGAATTGGTATTACCTTCTTGTCTAATAACTTGCTTGCTTAAGCATAATTAATAATTAAATCATTGACATATATTTTGGTATCAATGATAAATGCTAAATGATAAATGTTAAATGTTAAAACTATGCACAAAATACCTGTTACAGTAATAACTGGTTTCTTGGGTGCGGGTAAAACCACCCTAGTTCGTAACCTGTTACAAAACAATCAAGGAAGACGTATAGCAGTACTAGTTAATGAATTTGGAGAAGTCGGTATTGACGGTGATTTATTACGTTCTTGTCAGGTTTGTGATGAACCAGAAGACAACAATAGTAACATTATCGAATTAACTAATGGTTGTTTATGTTGTACCGTACAAGAAGAATTTTATCCCACCATGCAGGAATTACTCCAAAGAAGGGATAAAATCGATCATCTACTGATCGAAACTTCGGGATTAGCCCTACCCAAACCTTTAATACAAGCCTTTCGTTGGCAGGATATCCGTCACGCTGCTACAGTCGATGGAGTTGTTACTGTCGTTGATTGTAAGGCTCTAGCAGATGGCACAATAGTAGGAGATTTAGCAGCATTAGAAGCACAGCGTCAAGCTGATCCCAATTTAGAACACGAAACTCCCATCGAAGAACTATTTGAAGATCAATTAGCTTGTGCAGATTTAGTGTTACTAACTAAAACTGATTTAATAGATGCTGCTACTTTAGCAAGAATTACAACTTGGTTAAAACAGGAAGTTCCCTCAGGAGTTAAAATTATCCCTTGTAAAGCAGGAGAAATCGATCCTAATCTTTTGTTAGGTTTTAATGCTGCGGTAGAAGATAATTTAGCTAGTCGTCCCTCCCATCATGACCATGAAGAAGAACACGACCATGATGATGATATCAACTCTGTAGAATTAACTTGTAATTCTACTTTTGAACCCAAGCAATTAATTCAGCAACTACAGAATTTAGTCCAAGAAGAAGAAATATATCGGATCAAAGGTTTTGTGAATGTTGCCCATAAACCGATGCGTCTAGTGTTACAGGGCGTAGGGAATCGTTTTGATACATTTTATGACCGTATGTGGTCAAAAGAAGAAACTCGCCAAACTCGCCTAGTATTTATTGGACGTAATTTAAACAAGGATAAAATTGAATTTTCTTTAGGCTTAAATACGGTAGCTAATCCCAGATAAATCTCGTTGAATAGTTCCCCCAGGATTTAATAGATGTTAGATTTGTTTAGCAAGCATTACTTTAGATCTGCGTTATGCTTTGATTTAGAGGAATATAGATCGTGGCAATGGTGAAAAGAAAGGAGAAAATTGGTATCCAGGTTAGTCATGCTCCCTTCTTATTATTTATCGGGACATCTATTCTGATTCATGGTGTGGGACTATTAATCTTGGTCGTATCGAATCAAAACTTGACTAGTACAAAGGAAGAACCAAAATCTACTCCCATTGATTTTGTAATTGTTCCTCCTGAAGATACTCCAGAAGAACCACCTCCAGATACTAAACGTCTGGCAGTTAATAATTCTGTTGCCAAAGGAAAAAATGTAGAACCTGAATTACCCTCTGCAACTAACAAGATTGGCAATGAGGAAGCTATTGCCACATCTAAATCAAGTCCAGGAAATCAAAAAAATATTCAAGATAAATCATTAACTCCTACTCCTCCAAGAGCAAGGCTCAAACCTCTCGCGCCAGTATTACCAAAACCCCAAGCGAAACCAGAGCCTCCCGCTCCTGTGAAACCCCCTGTTGCTCTATCGAAAGTTCCCAAACCAGAGATTGCCACCCCAACTCCCACTCCTCCAAGAGAAAGGGTCAAACCTCTCGCGCCAGTATTACCAAAACCCCAAGCGAAACCAGAGCCTCCCGCTTCAGTGAAACCCCCTGTTGCTCTATCGAAAGTTCCCAAACCAGAGATTGCCACCCCAACTCCTGCTCCCCCAAGAGCAAGACTCAAACCTCTTCGACCATTATTACCAAAACCTGAAGCGAAACCAGAGTCTCAATCACTCTCAGAATCAAACTCTACCATAACTCCTTCAATCAAACCTATTCCTAAATCCCCAAAAATACCTTCAAAAAAAATAGAACCAGCTACTAGTCAACCAAATTCATCTTCTGTGGCGACTAATTTATCCCCTAAGCCTCCAGTTATAAATCGTCCTTCCTCTTTGACTCAACCTCCTCCTGTTCCACGAACTAAGCCCAATCCATCTTCCAAGCCAAAAACTCCCGTAAGTTCTGGTACTGCTAGTCTTTTGGGAGGAACTCAGCGTTTGAATTCAGCTCAAAATTCAGGAAATAATTTTTTTAAGCCTAAAGTCAATGCCAGTCAGCAAGCTCTCAATTCTCGTGGCTTAGATGCTCGACAAAACCTCGATCTAGGTCCATATTTTGCTGAAATTAGGAGACGAGTCAGACGAAATTGGAAGCCCTCACAACCCAATAAAGAACGTAACACCATACTGGTTTTTTCGATTCAAAGAAATGGTCAAATTACTGGTCTAAGAATAGTCCAAAGTTCTGGATCACCAATAAATGACCAGGAATCTCTAGAAGCAGTCCAAAAATCAGCCCCTTTTCGTGCTTTACCAGCAAATTTTCCTCGCCAAGAATTAAAAGTTCAATTTAACTTTAATATATATTTTAACTAAGTAGTGTTGACTCTACAGCTAGTAAACTGGCAAAGATTTTAAATTTAATTTTATTTTATCGATAAAAATCTATGGAAAAAATATATCAATTATTTAGTAATGGAGGAGTGGTTATGTGGCCCCTTCTGGGGCTATCAATTTTTTCTTTAGCCATGATTCTAGAGCGTTCTCTATTTTGGTCTCAGCTTACTTCTCGACAAGACAAAATCCTCAAAAAAGTACTTGTTCTATACGAAAAAGACCCTGAAATGGCTGATATGATGCTAAAGAAAAATCAGCATTTACCTATGGCAAGGATTTTCTTATCTGCTTTGTCTCTCAAACGACCAACTCCTGAAAAATTCCGCTTGGCTTTAGAAAGTGCTGCTCAGGCGGAAATGCCTTTACTCAAGAGGTTTAGTAATGCTTTTGAAACCATTACTAGTGTCTCCCCTTTATTAGGATTATTGGGAACTGTTTTGGGTTTGATTACTTCTTTGGCTTCTCTACGTATTGGAGATATTGAATCTTCCCAAGCTACAGGAGTTACAGGAGGTATTAGTGAAGCTTTGACTTCTACTGCTACTGGCTTGGTTATAGCTATTGTAACTCTGTTTTTTGCTAGTACTTTTCGGGGATTATATTTGCAACAAATTGCCTTAATTCAAGAGTTTAGTGGTCAATTGGAACTGTTACATCTAGAAAAATATGAAATAACAGGAGAAATTACTGATGCGATTACCCAATGAACCTGATAGACCACCGCAAATTAATATAGTGCCGATGATTGATGTTATTTTTGCGATCTTGGTCTATTTTATTGTCTCTAGTTTGTTTTTAACTCGTTCTGAAGGCTTACCAGTAAATCTACCCCAGGCTACAACGGTTCAATTACAAAAGACTAAACAAATTACAGTGAGTCTTGACCAAAAAGGAACTTTAGTCGTTGACAATCAGCCTACACAGCTTACTCAACTAAAAAGTAAAGTCGAAAATTTGATTAAAAGCGAGCAAACCACAGTGGTGGTTATCAAAGCTGATAAAGTAGTTTCTCATGGTCAAGTAGTAGATGTTCTTGACCAATTACGTCAAATTCCCCAAGTTCAAATTGCAATTGCAGCAAAAAAAGAATCATGATCTAAGGAAACCTCTAGTCAAATTGCTAGAATACTCGTTAATAATTTGCGATTGTAAGTCGAATGTGATTGACTTGCTAAGTAATAAAAGTTAACTAGGATAAGAAAATTTGGATTTTTGGTTTAAGACCAGTGGGACTTGGATTAACATTTTCACAGTTGCCATAGGTACGACTTTAGGCTTAACCCTAAAAAATCGCCTTACTCAGAAAATGCAACTGATTATCACTCAGGGGATTGGGTTAATTACAATCTGGATCGGCTTGGGTATGGCAAATACAATGACTCAAGTAAAAATAGGAGGAATAGAGGGAGCAATCTTAGGACTCTTAGCCATAGTTATTGGTGGTATTTTAGGAGAATGGTGGCAAATAGAAGAAAAATTGACTGGTATTGGCAACTGGTTAAAACAAAGATTTCGGGGAAGAGGTAAATTTACTGAAGGTTTTGTGGCTAGTAGTTTGTTATTTTGTGTGGGTCCAATGACATTACTAGGCTCTCTTAATAACGGTTTAACAGGAGATAATACCATATTGTTACTTAAAGCTACTATGGATGGTATTGTTTCAATCGCCCTAGCCAATATCTATGGTTTAGGAGTGGGATTTTCGATTTTGGTTCTACTGTTTTATCAAGGGGGATTATCTTTAGCTGCTGGTATAATTGCCAATTTTGTGCCAGATCCCACTAGCGATCCTCATATCCTATTAGCAAATGGGGTGGGTGGCATTACCATAATTGCTATTGGCTTAAATCTGTTAGAGATTGTTAAAGTGCGAGTTGCTTCTTTGCTTCCCTCAATTTTTATTTCTCCTCTAATTTTCTATTTGGCAAGTATCATTGCCCAAAATTTGGTATAAGCTCAGGTAGAAAAGATATTGGAAGACAGACAATGTTGAAATTATATGGCGGTGCAAGAAGTAGAGCTTCTATTGTGCAATGGTACCTAGAAGAATTATCAATTCCTTATGGATTTATCTTGTTGGGGCTCGATTCTGGCTTATGTGCCGATGATGCTTCCGATTGATCTAAGTTCTTATCCTATAATTCTAGAATATATTAAGCGGATGACGGAAAGACCAGCGTTTCAGAAAACTATTGGTAAAAGATAGAAGAAGTAATAAATAAGTAATGAGTAAATTGAGTAAATATGGAAAATTCTTCTAATCAAATTTATCCCGTAATTTGGCACCAGCAAAAAAATTGTGTTGTGCTAATCGATCAAACTCGCTTACCAAAAGAATATATCGTAGTTGCAATTGATCGCTATGAAGATATGGCGCAGGCGATTAAAAATATGATTGTTAGAGGTGCGCCAGCTATTGGAGTAGCAGCAGCTTATGGAATGTATCTTGGTGCTAGAGAGATTAATACAAGCGATCGCGCTACCTTTCTCCAAGAACTGAATACTATTGCCCAGGTATTACAGGAAACTCGTCCCACCGCAGTCAATTTATTTTGGGCAATCTCTCGGATGCTCAAAACAGTTTATCAGTCTGTTGACAGCGTAGCCCAGCTCAAAAAGATGTTGTTAGAAACTGCCCAAACTATACAACAGGAAGACTTAGAGACTTGTCAGGCGATCGGAGATCATGGTTTATCTGTATTACCCAATACCAAGGAAAAAATTACGATCCTCACTCATTGCAATGCCGGCTCCCTAGCTACGGCTGGTTACGGTACAGCATTAGGAGTAATCCGCTCTGCTTGGCGCGAAAACAGATTACAAAGGGTATTTGCTGATGAAACCCGTCCTCGCTTACAGGGGGCGAAATTAACGGTTTGGGAGTGTATTCAAGAAGCAATACCGGTAACTCTCATTACAGATAGCATGGCTGCCCATTGTATGAAACAGAATATGATTGACTTAGTAGTGGTAGGAGCAGATCGTATTGCTGGTAATGGAGATACAGCCAATAAGATTGGTACTTACTCCCTAGCCATAGTTGCCGATGCTCATAATGTTCCTTTTTATGTTGCTGCACCTTTTTCTACTATTGATTTTGAGTTAAGTGATGGCAGACAAATCCCCATTGAGGAGCGGGACTCCTCAGAAATTTATCAAGTTGGAAATACTAAAATTTGTACTCAGGGAGCAGAATTTTATAATCCTGCTTTTGATGTTACTCCTGCTAGATTTATCCAAGGCATTATTACAGAGCAAGGAGTTATTCGACCACAAGAATTGACTCAATACAAAACTCAACCGTGAAGTCTCGATTCAATTTCTTTCAGCAATCGTATTTTTCAATGTTTTTGATTCTCAATTTTATTTCTCAACAAATCTATTACTTAACAAAATATGCAATAGTGATCAGATTATGATTCAAGATACTAATTCTAATACTGAAACATGGTGGAAAACTGGCGTAATTTATCAAATATATCCCTTTACTTTTGCTGATGCTAATGGGGATGGAATTGGAGATTTACAAGGAATTATTAAAAAACTAGACTATCTCAATGATGGTAATCCTGACAGTGAAACCTCTCTTGGGATTGATGCTATCTGGCTATCCCCTATTAATAAATCTCCCATGATTGATAATGGCTATGATGTCAGTGATTATTATGATATTAGCGATACATTTGGAACTTTAGCAGATTTTGAAATTCTGCTAGAAGAATCCCATAAGCGAGGTATTAAAGTAATTCTGGATTTAGTAATTAATCATACTTCTAATCAACATCATTGGTTTATTGAATCTAGCTCTAGTAAAGATAATCCTAAAAGTGACTGGTATCATTGGCAAGACCCTGCACCCGATGGTGGAGTTCCTAATAATTGGTTATCTTATTTTGGGGGAACGGGTTGGACTTTTAATCAAGCTAGGCAACAATACTATTACCATAGTTTTAATGAAAATCAACCTGATATAAACTGGGGCAATCCCGAAGTCAAAGCAGCTATTTACCAAATGATTCGGTTTTGGCTTGATAAAGGAGTTGATGGTTTTCGTTTAGATGCTTCTAGTGTCTATAGCAAAGATAAATACTATCGCTATAATCCAGTAAAGTTTGATTCAACTGATAACAATAAATATAATAATTTACATCATTTATATGATAAGGATTTGCCTGAAAATCATCAAATCATACGAGAAATTAGAACAATTATTGATGAATACGAAGATCGAGTTTTGATTGGGGAAACTTTTATCAATAGTACTCTCTACGAATCAGCCATTTTTTATGGAATGAATAATGATGAGTTACATCTACCATTTACTTTTGAGTTTCCCTTTAGTCCTTGGTATCCTGGCTATATACAACGAGAAATTGCTAAAAAAGAGCTAATTACACCTGAAGGAGCATGGGCAAGTTATTTTTTAGATAATCATGATATTCCCAGACATTTATCTCGTTGGGTTGAGTGTAGTTTATGTACTAACCCATTAGGAATTGCCCAAGCAGCAGCAGCAATTTTATTAACAGTCAGAGGAACTCCAATTCTCTATTATGGTCAAGAAATTGGCATGGTTGATAATGAGGATATTCCAGCCGAACAAATCCAAGATAAAATAGTAGTTAGAAGTGAAACCCAAGAGTCACCAGAATCTAGAGATGGAGCGCGTACTCCAATGCAATGGGATGATTCGGTTCATGCTGGATTTAGCTTTGGCAAAGATACTAGAACTTGGCTTCCAGTACATCAAAATTATAAGGAAGTTAATGTTGCTAAAGAATTAAAAGACCCAAATTCAATCTTGAATTTTTATCGACAGTTAATTAGAGCTAGAAAAAATAATGAGGCTTTAAGAATTGGTAATTGGAGAAGTTTAATTCATTATCCATACGAACATTTGGCTTATGTAAGAGAAACTAACGCAGAACGAGTTTTAATTTTAATTAATTTTTCCTATGAAAAAGATTTAACTATAGATGAACATATTTCTTGTGATAATTGGCAAGTATTAGTTTCTAATATAAGAGAAGTTGACAAAATAATCGATTTACCTACAACTTTAGAAGCATTTGAAGTATCAGTATTAAGGAAATAGTTACAAGTAAAATATCTGGGAATCTGAATTCAGAGTTTATAGTTTCGAGTGACCTTAAATAATATTTAGATTATTTTGTAATTAGTCTAGATAGTTACAAAAAACAATTACTGAGTATGATTATAAATCAAGGTAATATAAATATAAATACAGAACAACAAGAATTAATTTCTAATTATCGAAATAAATGGCAACAAATTGCTCTTTCTACAGAGCCAATAGATTGCGATCGCGTAACAGCAGGTATTATCGATTATTGTCATTCAGTTCTAAATTGTGAGTGCGATGAAACTAAATGGAATATTTTTGACAATCTAATTACTAACTGTAGTTGGATGTTTCTTTATGAAAAAACCGCAATAGTTTGCCAACGTCCAATAAAAATTAATTTAGACTGCGATAATAATTCAGATAGACAAAATGAAGCAATAATCGAATTTGATGATTGCTTCAAAATATATAACAATTATTAGATTTTATAAATATTTTTTTACTAAAAATTTAAATTAACGAATAATATGACAGATTACTATAAAAAAGACTTGGCATATATTCATGATGTTGGGTTTAGTGATTTTGCTCTTAAATCCGCACCTGGCATTATCGAAATACTCCAACAAAACAATATTAAAGCAGGTTTAATTGTCGATCTTGGTTGCGGAAGTGGATTATCGGCACAAGAATTTATTAAAGCTGGATATCAAGTTTTAGGAATTGATATTTCTGAATCAATGATTGAAATTGCTACAAAAAAAGTTCCAGAAGCCGAATTTAAGGTTGAGTCTCTATTTGAAACAAAAATTCCCCCTTGTGTTGCAGTGACATCTATTGGAGAATGTTTTAATTATCTCTTTGATGAAGGAAATAATAATCACAATCTAACCACTATTTTTAAGAGTATCTATCGAGCTTTAATATCTAGAGGTTTATTTATTTTCGACATTTTAGAGCCATTTACTAGAGGAAAAACTCAAGGATTTAAAGAAGGAGAAGATTGGATTGTACTTTATGAAAAAGAAGAAGATAGAGAACAAAAGAAGTTAACCCGTCGTATTATTACGTTACGTAAAGAAGGAAATGGTTACAAAAGAGATGAAGAGATACATCATGTCCGTCTCTACGAAGCTTCAGAAATTACTGAAAAACTTGATCAAGTAGGTTTTCAGGTTCAAAGCAAAAATAATTATGGAAAGTTTAATTTATTACAAGGTCATAAAGTATTTATTGCTAGTAAATCATACAATCAATGAATATTTAACAACTAATATGCGAAGCGGTATCCTTTAGGACAACTAACAACTAACAAAAGAAGTATCATGCTAGAAAGCTTACAACAAATAAAAAATCCCTTAAGCAGAAGTATTACAGGAGCATTAACAGCCTTTTCCATATTAACTATAATTTTTGCTGTTGTAATTGGTATTAGCACTCCCAAAGAAGGTAAAGCTAACTATAAATTAGCAGTTTATGGTTCTTTAATAGGCGCGATCGCGGGATCAGTGATCGGAGGAGTAACAAGTTATAAACCTGCTCAAAAAAAGGCATCTCAAAAAACTGCTGCCGAGCCTATAAACAAAGAACAAACTTGGAAAGATTGGCGTAATTTTGTAGTTGATCGCAAAGTGCAAGAAAGCCAAGAAATTACTTCTTTTTATTTAAAGCCTCAAGATGCAGGAGAACTTCCTGATTATAAGCCAGGACAATTTTTAACTATTAAACTAGATATCCCCGAACAACCTCGCGCTGTAATTAGGACTTATTCTCTTTCTGATTACAATAATGACGCTGGTTATTATCGCCTTTCTATTAAAAAAGAAGCTGCACCGAAAGATTTAGATGTTCCTCCTGGAGTAGCATCCAATTTTATGCATGATGTTATAAGAGAAGGTTCAATTATTCCTGCAAAACCACCCAACGGCAAATTTTTTATTGATGTTCCCAGTTCTGTACCAGCAGTTTTAATTAGTAATGGTGTAGGTATTACCCCGATGATTGCTATGGCAAAAGCCTGCACAAAATCTAATCCTAATCGTCATTTATGGTTTTTACATGGGGCAAGACATGGAGATTATCATGCTTTTCGGGATGCAATTTTAGCTCTTGGAAAAGAAAATCCTAGTTTACATATCCACTATAAATATAGTCGCCCTCGCCCAGAAGATGAGGGATTTTATCACAGTGAAGGATATGTAGATAAAGAGTTATTAGAAACTCAAGTTATTCCCGAAATTCAACAGATTTATGGTGCTAGTAATGCGGAATATTTTTTATGTGGCTCACCAGCTTTTATGGATTCCCTTCGCAATGGTTTAGGAGAATTAGGAGTAGCAGAAGAAAAGGTATTTTTTGAATCTTTTTCTAAAGGCGGATCGACTAAAGGTAATACTAAACCAGTTGCTAATAATAGCTCAGAACTAGACAGTGCAGAAATTGTTTGTACTGCTTCTGGAAAAACCCTAACTTGGCAAAAGGGTAATGGCACAATTTTAGATTTTGTTGAAGAAAACGGCATCAATCCCCCCTATAGTTGCCGTCAGGGTGTTTGTTTGACTTGTATGTCGGAATTACAAGAAGGAGAAGTAGAATATATCGAACCACCTACTAACGAACCTGATGAAGGCAGGGTTCTAATTTGTATTTGTCAGCCCAAAACTACCAAGATAGTAATTGATATTTAAGTTCAGTTCGGTTGGATTTAGGCTTATCTTTAGTTATATCTTTAAAATTTCTTTTAGCAGCAGATATTGCTGTTACCTCCATTTCTCCTAGTTGGAATGGGCTTGGTAGTCAATTACAAGTCTTAAATTATTGCTGTTAACTGTCAGTAAATTGGCTCACTAACGCTATAACAATTAAGAGATGAATCAATAGAATACTTGAGCGGAGGAGAGAAAAAATGTCTGAACTAATTATTGCTAAAGGTACCTGCCTCTGCGGTGCAGTAAAGATTTCTACCACAAGAAAAATCATAACTTTAAAGACTTAAAATTCCCCCTTCCAGCGATCGCATATTCAAGAAATTTTGATAAATCTACGCCCTGCCGCAATTAAAATTTTTACTCCATGTGTTCGGAAGAGCCCTTTTTGGCTGGAATAATCACATTGACATCCTCCCGTCGGCAGAGCCCAGGTTCTCCAGCAGGAAGAAAAGATGATCCAACGAGAAAAATGCCAGCAAGAATTGCTATTATTGAGATTATCGACACGATCTCTGGTGTGAGGCCAGAATTAGATAACTGGACTGGTTATCGATTTACAGACTGGTTTACGATGCTCAAAGTGGAAAATTATCAATAAAGTTTTTCATCTGTACTCATGAAGAGTGTAGTAGCGATCGCTTTTAATGAGCGAAATTTTCGCTTTGTCTAAAAAAACTGTCGCCGAACATAACAAGTCATTTATCAAAATTCTGGGAACAAATCAGAGTTTTTACTCTTCATGTAAAGAACTTAAATAAAAAAGGCGATATAGTCTTTAGCTATACTCATTGCCTATTTATCTATCTCTGACTTAGACAGAAATCAACTTCTATCTGTATCAATGGGTTCAATAAAATGATTAGACAAACGTTATTAAATTCAGCTAAATCCGAAGCTTGTCAGTCAGATACTACTCCTGTTTTTTCCATGCTCAACCAGGGCAATTCTGCGCTGAAATCTCCAGTAGTTAAATTATTAAAACCCACTAAAATTTATCTTCACAGCATTACCTTAAAACAATCAATACTCCAGTTAGAAGAGAACTTAAAAACTCCAGATAAGGAAACTGTTGAAGTACTAAATGATTCAGAGTATCTTGAGCGTCTTGAGATGTTATGGGGAGATTCAGCAGAATGGCTGTGAAAGACTTGGGTTATTAATCTTCAAAGTTTTCCAGCAAATCCTAAATAGGGTAGAGCGATCTGCCAAAGGCATCTACTGCGTGGGCGCGTAATGTATGACTAATCCGATTTAGTATCAAATGCTCAAGTCCTTATGTTCTATTCTATTTAGTTCACATAACCAATATATTTAATCATGATTATTTCATCGTAATTTAAAACTTTTTAAATTAATCTATGCCACAATTAATTTAATCAAATAAATATCTTGAGCAAACAAAGAAGTCATATATATGTCATTAATTCTCCTTATTCATCCTTTGTATTGGTCTAGTTATAATTTGATGAATAATTTTTGAATACTTGACTTTACTTTACTGTTTCAAAGTTTTTTTAGACTAAAAGACTTTAATTTATACCTGAATCAAGCCTGTTTTCTCTACTAATCCTAACTTGATAACACTAGTAGATTTGATTGCATATTTTATCTACATATTATCTATTACATATCAACTATAACTCCAACACACTAGTACAAAATTATGAAAAAAGCATTATTGAATCGAGTAAGAACAGAACATTCTCAGCTAAATACTACTCCTTTTTCTTTTATTCAACAACTAGAACCAAATTGTAAAAACCTAGATAATGAAACTGTTGAGGTTTTGAATGATTCGCAATATCTGAATCGTCTTGAGATGTTATGGGAAGATTGAGCAGAAGGGCTTTTATAATCTTAGCTTGTTAATCGTCAATCACTCGACTCTCATCCTATTGGATAGAGAGCGAGCTTGCTAAACCAAGTTAATCTAATTTTTTATTGGCTTCAACATAATGTAGTAAGGATTCCCCTGCTTCAATGACGAGTGAGCCGTCCAGGCGAATAATGTCATAAGCAGTGGGACGTGCCGTATAAACATCTGGGGTTTCCCCAGATGACAGGCACTCAGGAATTGCTACCAGTATAAAACGTCCGTAGGACATCGGCTTTACTTTCGACACTGCGGGTGATATGATAACTCGTATGAAACAAGTAACCACAGTAGCCTGTAAACTCCAAGTAACTAAAAACATTTCGTCAGAGATTGACGAGTTGTTAGTTGTGTTTGCTGCTGCTTGTGAATGGATAAACGCCAATACTCCTAAAGACTTAACCAATAAGACCAAAATGCAAAAGCTGGTTTACAACCAAGTTAGAGAGCAATTTGGTTTATCGTCTAATCTTGCTATCCAAGCATTAAGAAGAGTTTGTAGTAATCGCAAAACAGCTAGGCAAAAAAATCGTAATATCAGAAAGTTTAGCCCTACTTCTGCTACCTATGATGCCAGGATATTTAGCTTCAGAGAATCAGACTGGTCTATTAGTATTAAGTTGCTAAAAAGTCGAGCCAAAATTCCTTTGCATATTGGAAATTACCAGAGAGGAATCTTAAAGGGACAAGACCCAAAATCAGCAACTTTAGTTAAGCGTAGAAATGGCGATTACTACATTCACATTAACCTAGAGCATGATGTTCCAGAGCCATACGAAGCAAAGGAGGTACTAGGACTCGATCTAGGTAGAGTCGATATTTGTCATACATCAGAAGGGGATAAATGGGATGGAAAAAACCTAAAAGCCAAACGTAATCATTATGCGTGGTTGAGATTGATTCTTCAGAAAAAAGCCTCGTTAGGCACAAGGAGCAGTCGCAGAAGATGCAGACAACTCCTGCAACGGTTATCGGGCAAGGAGAAAAGATTTCGTGCCGCCCTTAATCATGTAATATCACGCCGTTTAGTTGATCAAGCAGCGACTAACGGTCAAGCCATAGCTATAGAGGACTTAACTGGAATTAGAGAACGAACTAACCAAGAGCCAAGGTCTAAGACCGAAAGAAGGCACAGTAACAACTGGTCGTTTTATATGCTGAGACAATTTTTGACTTACAAATGTGTCTTGAAAAGTGTTCCTCTAATTTTGGTAAATCCTGCTTACACATCCGTTAGCTGCCATAAATGTTTGCACATTGGCAACAGAAATGGGAAATCTTTTAGATGTGTAAATCCTGAGTGCCTGAATAAGTGCGACTCAGACAGAAATGGTGCGGAAAATATAGCTGCTTTGGGGCGTTCTATAAACACGCCTAGAGGCTCAGGTTTAGCCTGTAAGCTAAGTTCGGGAGTACGAGAATACATCCAACTTAACTTATTTAACGACAACCTAGGGCTGCTGAAAACCACTTCCACATCAACTAGACCGCAGGTCTGTTGATTGGTGGTGGTAGTTTATCCATATTCCTATCTAGAATTCACACATTACAGCTTATGCCCACGCACTTAAATTTGTGAACGCTCTGGTCTTTTCTTTCTTTTGATAATCAAATCTTAGGGGTAGCAGAAAGAACTGGATCATTTTTTCCATAAGTTTTTTTGGCTGATTGGATTAAAAATCTTGAGGTGGAGAAGATTGATTTTTGGGATTATTATTCTAGAATAGATATATAGAAAAGCATCAATCAAATACTTTTTCTTGATTGATATTTTTCTATGGATAAGATTTAATCAGTCACTTTTCAGTTGAGAGAGGTTGCAATGTCTAATTTTCAAATCAACAAGCTCTTATCTTTTTCTATTTCTGAGTTGAAAAAACAATATCAAAATCATCCGAGTATGTTTGAGGTTCGAGCCTTGAGTTTTCAGCTCAAACAAGAAAAACTCAAAAACCATAATGTATATCAATCGCTCAAAAAATCTACTCGAATCGACTAAGACTTAGATCATTAGATGAACAGTAGGGATAAAATCATGAGAAAAACATTATTTAATATTTTATTTTCTTTATTAAAAATTTCTACTGTATCGGAGTTTAGATCCTAACCTCTACCATCATTATGTCCTCACAAAAAGTTAAACAAATCCCTAAAAAGTTAATTAAGTTTTTAAAACAGGAATTAGGAATTCCCACCAGTTCCCTTAAGCTTGCTTTGCGTCATCATCAACAAGATTGGTCACAATTTCCCATAATTCTGCGGCAATATGGGCTGATTAGTCTTGAGCAACTCGATAGCATTTTTGACTGGATGTATTCTCCAACCCATAGATAATATTAATTAACAGTCTTTATTTGCCGTGGGTCAATAGGACGAGCAACAAGGATCCCAGTCGAGTGTTTGACGTTATTGACATACCTCTGCAAATCTGGCGCAACAGTGACCTTTCCAACTGGAGAAGCGTGGAGCAAACCTGTTTGACCCTCAGAACTGCGGTAGATTAATCCCGTGTGAGTAGTATCTAGACCAGGAATGTTAGTCGCAATGCCAATAATATCTCCTGGTTGAAGATAACCATAAATCCTCTTGATTTGATTCTTAGGAATGTAGTCAATCTTCAGTGGTTGAAGATTAGCTTCCATCTCTACAATACATTGATAATTAGCATTATTATTGGCTAGCTGTGGATAACGACTGGGGTTACTACTCATAAAATTTAGCTTTTTCTTGAGAGAAATACCCCCTAGGTCAGGAGCCATATTTTGTACAGTCCCTCGCCTTTGATTATCATTAATCCATTCTAAAAAATAATGTAAGCGACTACAGTAACCATTTAGATCTCCATTCCGATATCGTTGTCCAACAATATGATTGGTAAAAGTTTGATATCGATAGTCCTTTAGGGCAATATTACGAGCAATCGCCAATACAGTTTCGATAAAAATCACGCAGTCAAAATTCTTGAGGGAAATAAACAGGGTTTCTGGTTCGGAGCGATCTAATAAACCTGCTTTGTAATCTGCTCCTAGAAATTGTTCAGCCACTGCTTGCATGATCTGACTCATTGAGGTGTCAGAGAGATTGTAACTAATAGCTTGCTCCATAATCTCGTGAAAACGCTTCACATTTTCTGTTTCTGTTTTGGCGCTTTGTCGGATTTGAGTCTCAGAGAAATGATTTACTTCTTCTTGTGCTGTGGGCATTGGTGAGCCTAGAGTTTTACCTGGCTTTTGAGCATCAAGATTGGTCAATTTGAGCTGTTCGACTGGGACTTGAGAAGCATAACAGCAAGCAAGATTAGCACTGATCGTTGTTACGAATAAAGCCAGACCCAAAAATCTCTTCATCAATAAGTCCTGAGATACCCTTACCTTTTAAGGTAGGGGAGGTAAAGGACACAAAACAAAATGGCTCGATGCCGTCTTTGTTTTGTAATCTACTCCCTACGCAGTAACGGATCTCGTCCTCCATGTGTTGTAAGTTAAAAATTGAATATCTTGTGGTAAGCCAAATTGAGTTAGTCGCTTTCCTGTCTCTAAAGAATGCAGACTAATAACTTTTCTGTCAGGTTCTTTCTTTGTTGGTTTAACCATCTCACCTCCTACATAAGTTAGCCCCCACTTAGGATGTCGAACGAGCGAGCCACGTTTAAATCCCGCCGACATAGTACCTCCATATCGAGATCTAATATGTCCTGGTGCGTGTTCCAATCGGTGCAACTGGCGACGATGAAACCGTAAAGGAGTAACTACCAATAAGTTTTGATTACTTGGTTTAGTTTCTCCACCTACGGCAGAGTAAGCCAAAGTAAAACTATCTACACAATGAGCCGAAAATATCTCTGCCATTTTGTTTTTAGATTTCTTCAGTCCTAATTGATTCCTTAGTTCTGCTGTTTCATGACCTTGAAGTAATTCTACAGGTGCTATTTTTTGTAGTTGAGAATAGAACCAATCTTTACCTACTTGAAGAGGTGAAAAGCTTTTGCCCCATTTACCGCCCCAAGAAGTAGCTTTGATATCTTCTACTACAAAAACTGTGATGGGATAAATTTTGCTCAACCAGTTGGCTATTCTAAGTTTCCATTGCCATCTAGCCTTGGTGCTTGGAACTAATTTAATCTTGTTGACTAATCGGTTCCATCTTGGTTGGCGACAAGGAGTTTGGCGATAACGTCTAGACCGACGCATTTCACGTCTAGTTTTTACGTGTTTTTTGACCCAATCAACCGCCTTGGCTTGGATATTGAGGTATTGATGAGTAGCACTAGATATTGTGTACCCTTCCATTTTGCTGCCAGGATCTATTCCACAAGCAACATTCTGGTAGTTTCTGGCACTTGGTTCTACGTTCAGTCGAACGCAAAATATTCCATGCTTCCAAAAAGGAGTAGCTTTACCAGACTTAATCCACTTAGCTGCTCTCTTGGGAGTTGTGGGCATTAATGGTATTTGATTGGAATCTACTACTGGGACTGATTTTTGCATTTAATTTGTGCCGATAAGGGCTAAATATATACTTACCTTCGAGACTGATTTACGCAGGGAATACGGACTAGGTAGGCATCTGTATTGTGCTTTGGACTGCCATGTCCAGTAAATTCAGTTGCAGATTAAACTCTAACGGACGGCTAGAAGTTTTGAGGAAGCCTCAAAACTCGCGTCCTCCTCTAGACACTGTTTTAATTGCCTCAACCGATTGGCTTTCGGTCTTGGTCAAGCCCACATCCCTTTTAGGGATGTGGGTGTGTGACAATCTAAGATTCACTGTTAGTTGTGAAATAGTGAACAACTCAATCTAAAATAGCGCAAAATCCGAATAAACGAATAAACTTTTTGGTGACAAGACGAAAGAGCTTGATAACCCAAAATGTTTCACGGGCAACAATTAACAATATCTTAGATGTGAGGGAACGATAAAGATTTTATGTCGAAATTGTATATTTAAAGGACAGTTAAAACTGTTTAACAGTTGTTCCTCCTTGCGTCTAAAGACGTGAGGAGCAGCAATTACGTTGATCATGAGTGAAAATTGGTATCAAAAACCAAATAAGTTTTTTTTGTAATTCAGATTAAGAAAGTTCAATCAATAAATATTGATTTTTTTAATAATTACTGTAAAATCAATATAGATCAAAATCAATTGATTTTTTTTATTCATTGAACAAAATCTATTATTAATGATGAGGGTACTGTGTCGCAGATTTGATGCACTGGTCTAGTACCTAACCCTTCTCATAGTAGAAAATTACTAACATTTGAAATTATTGCTATGTCAATTAGTCTTGATAGTAAATTAAGCTTCGATCTTGTTTTTTCTCATCCCTTGTTAGCAACAGAACCAAATTCAGAAACCGCACCAATGGTGTTAGCAGGAGTTTTATTAACTCTAGTCTTTGTTTATTTGGCAAGTAAACTAGGTGGTGAACTTTCTAAATTAGTCGATTTGCCTCCTGTATTAGGTGAATTAGTGGCTGGTGTTCTAGTAGGGGTGTCTGCATTGCACCTATTAGTATTTCCCGAAACAGGTGCAGTTGCCAGCGATTCAGTTGTTATAACTATCTTGGAAAAGATTGCTGGTTTAACTCCAGAAAACATGGGCGAAGTATTTAACACTTCTAGTGAAGTTATCTCGATTTTAGCGGAGCTAGGGGTAATTATCCTCTTATTTGAAATTGGTCTAGAATCCGATTTAAGAGAACTGCAAAAAGTTGGTTCAAGAGCAGCAATCGTTGCAGTTGTTGGCGTTGTAGCTCCCTTTATCGCTGGTACGGTAGGATTGATCTTAATCTTTGGTATGGCTACTATTCCTGCGGTGTTTGCAGGTGCTGCGTTAACTGCTACCAGTATTGGTATTACTTCTAAGGTATTGTCGGAATTAGGACAGCTTAAATCCACAGAAGGTCAAATTATTGTTGGTGCAGCAGTGATTGACGATGTTCTCGGTATCATTGTCTTAGCTGTAGTTGCTAGTTTAGCCAAAACTGGAGATGTAGATATTGCCAATTTAGTCTATTTAATTATTAGTGCTACAGCCTTTTTGTTCGGTTCTATTTTTCTGGGCAAATTTTTTAATAAAAGCTTTGTTGCCATCGCCGAAAAGTTACAAACCAGAGGTAAGTTAGTTATTCCTGCTCTAATCTTTGCTTTCTCTATGGCATTTTTAGCTAATGTGATTCATTTAGAAGCAATTTTGGGTGCTTTTGCAGCAGGCTTAGTCTTAGATGAAACTGACAAACGGAAAGAATTGGATCAACAAGTTATTCCCATTGCTGATATTTTAGTTCCCATTTTCTTTGTATCTGTCGGTGCAAGAGTCGATTTAAGTGTACTCAATCCCACTATTGCTGATAATCGTCAAGGATTAGTTATCGCTGGGTTCTTAATTTTAGTAGCAATCATCGGTAAAGTAATTACAGGTTGGTCGATTTTTGGTCAAGAAAAAATCAATCGTTTAGCCATTGGTATTGGTATGATTCCCCGTGGCGAAGTAGGCTTGGTATTTGCTGGTATCGGTGCAGCTAGTGGAGTTTTGGATAAACCATTACAAGCAGCAATTATTATTATGGTAATTTTAACTACTTTTGTTGCTCCTCCTCTATTACGTTTCGCTTTCCAAGAAGAGGAATTACAGTTAGAAAAACCTGATTTAGCTATCGATGGTTAGTTGCTAATGGCTAATGGCTAATGGCTATTAGTTATTAGCTATAGCTCAACTACTTTCTAGTTTTAATTTCTTTATCCTTCTACATCCTTTAACGACACATTAGTGTCATTACTTAGTCATGGTTTTGTCATCAAAATTTTCTAAGCTGTGAATATTCATAATTTTGCATAACCTGAAATTGAATAACTAAAGGTGTTTCTTATGTCTCAGTCTATTACCGTGTCTGACAATCGCTCTTTTCGATTCAAATTTAACTGGCGATCGCTATCCCATTCAATTTTAGGGCTAATTTGCCCTTTTCCCTTTCCTGGTACTGGAGTCATCGCCTTATTACCTGACAATAAACTCGTCTTGATTCGACGGAGGGATACCCGACTTTGGGCTTTGCCAGGAGGAATGATGAAATGGGGAGAGAGTGTCGAGGAAACAGTAAGTCGTGAATTAACTGAAGAAACTGGTTTAGAGGTAATTAAGGTAAGAGGTTTGGCTGGTGTTTATTCTACACGCGATCGCGATCCCAGATTTCACTCTATCTGTACAGTTGTAGTCGCTAAAGTACGAGGAGAAATAAAGATCGAAGATAAGTTGGAAATCATCGAGGCAAAAGCCTTTGATTTAGATGCTCTACCTCCAGCAGAGGAGCTTTCTTTTGATAATGCCCAGCATATACAGAATTATTTAGCAGGCTCAATTATGCTTGGTTAGATAAGGACTCAATGCACCAAGAATTTCCTTTTCAATTGTATTTCCTGCTTGAATATACTCCTTAATGGATAGAAATTCTCGAATTAAGGCAATGTGCCGTTTTCTAGTTTTAGATTGCTCGTAGCTAGTCAAACAAGAGGGTAAGACCGACAGTTGAGTGCATTTAATAATGTGAGACACGATCGCTACGGGAACAATATCAGGGGAAACAAAATAACCTAACCTTTGAAATGTCTTGAGTAAGACGAGAAATCCTAATTTAGTTGCTCCTTTTTTGGTGTATTGACTCGCTAAAGCAAGTTCTTGTTGAGTGGGAGTATAAATCTCGGTTAGCTCTCGCGATGTTACGTAATTTTTCAAACGTGGATAGGCTGTTTCCGCTTTAGTTGGCACGATAAATCTATAAGTAGCAATTATCGAATTTTCGCAACAACTAGGGGTTGATTCTCAGTTATCGGGGCTTTTCTCAATAAAAATGAACCTTCTCAATAAGTCTGGGAGGACTCGCCGAAAGAAACGAGGACGGACAGAGAAATTAGTGGGCGAGGGCGAGTCGGTCCAGACTTCCCATCTCCATCGTTAACTGGTAAGATCCTCAGCTATGGGCATAAAAATGACTAAGCTCCCTGAGCTATCCTCTGAAGACCTCTCCCACCGTGAGACTCTCCTGTGGCAGTTACTGCGGGAGAGAGAGGAGTGCATCCAAGAACTAAAGGATGAAATTGCCCGTCTGAAAGGAGAAAAGGGAAAGCCAAAAATTAAGCCAAGCCGATTAGAGCCAGAAAAGAAGCGATCGGCTCAACCAGAAGAGACACAAGAGGACGTGCCAGTCGATAGTCAAGCCAAGAAGAAACGACCAGGCTCAGCTAAGCGAAAAAAGACCGCCTCTTTACCTATCCACCAAACGACAATTATTCAACCGACAGCAGAAATTCCCCCAGGCTCAGAATTCAAAGGCTATAAAGATTACACGGTTCAAGAGCTAATTATCACAGCCCAGAATACTCGCTATCGGTTGGCCATCTGGAAAACGCCAACGGGAGAATATCTGAAAGGAAAGTTACCAGAGGAAGTACGGTCTCTGGGGCACTTTGGCGTAATGCTCAGAAGTTACCTTCTCTATCAATACCATCACTGTCATGTGACCCAACCCAAGCTCCTCGAACAAATGAGAGAATGGCAAATAGACATCTCCGCTGGACAATTAAACCGACTGTTGGTGGAAGACAAAGAGGCTTACCATGGCGAGAAGCAAGACATTCTGAGGGTGGGCTTGATGGTGTCTAGCTACATCAATACTGATGACACCAGTGCCCGTCATCAAGGAGTCAATAGCTATTGCACCCATATTGGCAACGAATGGTTTGCGTGGTTTGAAACTACCGACTGTAAGAATCGGATTAATTTCCTCGAACTGTTGAGAGGTCAAAGCACAGATTATATCCTCAGCAGTGAAGCCCTGACCTACATGGCGGAACACAAATTGCCCCAGTCTTCATGGCTACCTCTGAGCTTGTCGCTCGACCGAATCTTTAAGGACAAAGAAGAATGGCTATCCTACCTCCAAGAGTTGGGCATCGAGAAAAACTCCCATGTCAAAACAGCGACTCTCTGGAGCCTTGTTGGGAGCTGTTATCGCTAGTGGTGTGTCTCCAGATTTAGGAATTATCAGTGACGGGGCTGGACAATTTCGGTTGTTAGTTCATGGGCTATGTTGGGTTCATGCTGAACGTTTGATTAACAAACTGATTCCTTTCACTGAAGCCCAAAGACAAGCTGTGGAAATTATTCAAGACCAAATTTGGTCATTGTATCAGGATTTGAAAAGCTACAAGAATTTAACTCCCGACCAACAGCAACAACAGAAAGCTCTACTCGAAGCTAGTTTCGACCAAATCTTTACCCAGAACACTTCCTTTGAAACCCTCAACCAAGTGCTGCGACGACTCAACCGACGCAAGAGCGAACTCCTCAAAGTTTTAGACAGGCCAGAATTACCGCTTCACAACAATGTCAGCGAGCAAGACATTCGAGAATTCGTTACTAAACGAAAGATCAGTGGCAGCACCCGCAGTGAGTCGGGACGAAGGTGTCGAGATACTTTTGCCAGCCTCAAAAAAACTTGTCGCAAGTTGGGGGTCTCCTTCTGGGAGTACCTTAGAGATCGAGTCAGTGGTCAAAACTTGATTCCCACCTTAGGGAAACTCATTGCCCAGAAAGCCGAGGTTAGCCTGGGCGACCTCGCTCAGATAGTTTCTCTGTCATTAGCCTGAGTTTTGGTGGCGAGCCCACCCAGGCTTTTTGAGAAGGTTCCTGTATATTCAAGATTTTTCAGAAATGAGATAATCAAAATTAATATTAAAGATCTTTTCTATAAAAACTAGGCTTTATGAAAACATTTACAGCGATTGTCGAACGAGATTTAGATACTAATCTCTATGTTGGTTATGTACCAGGGTTTAAAGGCGCACATTCTCAAGGTGAAACCTTAGATGAGCTAACTAAGAATCTTAGAGAAGTTATTGAAATGCTTCTAGAAGACGAAAACCAAGTTTTTGAGACCGAATTCGTTGGTACACAGCAAATAGTAGTCTAGCAGGTCATGAGCAATATTCCTGTTCTGAAACCTCAAGAAGTTGTCCGAATCTTGAATAATCTTGGATTTTCAGAAGTACGCCAAAAAGGTTCGCACAAACAGTTTCGCCATCAAGATAGTAGAGCAACAACAGTACCTTTTTATAAAGGGCAAGGAAGCTCGGCGAGCTTAGCTCGCCATGAGCAGGTCTTGCCTGGCGCGATATTGCCCCTAGATTATTAAGACAAATTGCTAACGATATCAACTTGACGATTGAAGAGTTTTTGGAAAATCGTTAGTTTTTAGGAATTTACGGTTTGATGACTGTAACTAGATGCGATCAGGCGAAGCCTGGCACTGCGTGATCGCACTTACTTTCAATTATCTCTAAAGTCTGGCGATCGCCAAAATTGCGCTAGGGAGCGATCAATACTGACTGTGATATCGAGCTAGAAATCGTCAACAGCAATATAACTGAATAGTCATTTGAAAATTTTTGTTTATACTTCACACTTTACTTCACATTAATGAATTAGAATATTTCTAGATAAACAATACACTTCTTATAAATATAGTTTTCTTGTACTAATATGTTCGCTGTTGTTGTTCTTAATTCTCAAAAGGATGTGAAAAGTGGTTGATATTATTAATCCACTTATCGATTCACCACCCTCAGAAGTGCCTTTAATAAATGCACCTCTTGTTCGCGTGATTGCCCAAGTGCGTTTTCCGCCTATTCTTTCAATTGAAAAAAAAGAATTTGTAGGTTCATTTCAAGAGGCAATTCGAGATAAATATCCAATATTACAGCCAGAAAAAACACAAGGCTTTATTTTAGACCCCCAAGGAAAGGTACAAAGCTTGACTCAAGTGGCTTGGAGATTTGTAGATATAACAGGTAACTGGAGAGTATCTTTGTCTCCCAACTTTGTAGCACTTGAAACAACTACCTATTCAAGCCGTAGTAACTTTCTAGAACGTCTGGAAGATATTCTTACAGCACTTAATGAAAATTTCGATCCGAAAATTATTGAAAGATTTGGATTACGATATGTAGATCGGCTTGTTGGGCAAGATTTAACAGATATATCATCACTTGTTAAGCCTGAAATTGCTGGTATTGTCAGTGCCGATTTTAGAGATAATATTCGCCAAAGTATTAATGAATCTTTATTTATTGTCCCAGATGAAGGTCAGCAAATTCTTGCAAGGTGGGGATTGATATCCGCTAACACAACCTTCGATCCAGATGCAATTGAACCGATTACAGAACCCAGTTGGATACTAGATTTAGATATGTCTCTTTCAAAAAATAGAGAATTTAGTATTACAGCACTAATGAAGGAAGCTAAACAGTTTTCAGAAAGACTATACACTTTTTTTCGATGGGCAGTAAAAGACGAATTTTTACAACGTTTTGGAGGTGAATTATGAATACTCTTTTAGAGAACAAATCGAATAGGGCCATGAATACCTCTGCTTACGGAGCGATGAGGCATTCAGAAACCCATTCATTGATTAGTTCCAGAATTTTTCTAGCCAGTTCTAGTACTAGTGCTTCCATAACGAGTTGTGGACAGGATTGGCTAAGAGCAGCTTTAGACTTAACTTCAAGTGGAGTCAATCTACCTTCAACTTCTTCTACAGAAGTAACTCAAAAAGCTATTCATGAAATAAGAAAAGTAACGGGTTTGACTTGGGAAAAACTTGCGAAATTATTTAATGTTTCTCGTAGAACCCTTCATTTTTGGGCAAGTGGGAAACGACTAAACAGTTTTAACGAGGAACAACTTAACTTGTTGTTAGATACTATCCGATACATTGATAGAGGTAGTGCCAGTCTCAATCGTAATCTGTTGTTGATGCCTTTGAGAGATGGAATAGTTCCTTTCAATTTATTGGTAGTTGGGAAGTACCAGGAAGTTAAAAATCTTTTGGGTTCGGGCAATGCACCTCAAAGAGCCAAGCTCAATCCTTTATCTGAAGATGCTGTTAAATCACGTACACCTATAAGTCCAGAAAATTTAGTCGATGCTTTACAAGAGCCAATTCATCGGGAAGTTGGTCGCTCTAGACCTGTTAGATCTGTAAGGAGTCGCAGAAAAAATAGTGGAAAATGAAAGCGATAATTGGATTGAGGAAGTAGACACTGCTCTCAAACAATGGTGTCAAGGAGATTATGTGCTGGGAGAACATTGGTTTGTCCAGCGTTGTAATCCTCATCGACCTTTGACAGAAGCATCAAAAGAAGCAGCAAAAGAAGAAATCGATCTTGCGGAAGAAGAAGTTCGAGGCTTCGTATTAGTTACACAAACTTGCGATATTGTACGTTCTTGTCGTTCCCGTCCTTTTGTTGAAGTTGTTCCTCTTGTTGAAGTAGATCGACAACAAATACCTGATATTCAAAAAGCCAGAAGACCTCAATATGCTTATATCCCAGGAGTT
>JASJDB010000385.1 GCA_030065315.1 Xenococcaceae cyanobacterium MO_167.B52
GCAAATCAACTCATGTTGCTCCATCATCAATCCTTGACTGATAAAACAGCTACTCCAGCTTAATCTATGAAATCTTTCTGGCTCTGAAATTGTCGGTAGAATGGGAGCTTTTTTTTATTCTTAATCCCAGGTAATAATAAAGAAATCAGGTCAACTAAGTAGTCGTGCAAAATTAATTACATAGTCAAGAAAGGCAATAGGCAACAGGGAACAGGCAATCAGGAATTATCAATGTGTAAATAATTATGCCTAAGTACTTAGATCAAATCACTCTAAAGATGCTGCGTATTAATCTTCCTTGTCCCCCTTATCCCCCTTGTCTCCCTTGTTATGCGCTTGCGCTTGCGAAGCTCTACCTGAAAGGTCAGCTCTACCCGAAGGGGCAGCGGTATCCTTTAGGACTCCCTTGTCTTGCGAAGCTCTACCTGAAAGGTCAGCTCTACCCGAAGGGGCAGCGGTATCCTTTAGGACTCCCTTGTCTTGTCTGAACCCATCATTTCAAAATTGGCAGACTAGTACTTTTGGTAACTTCTTAAAATTGATCCAAAATCTTGAGTTTGAACCTATGGATCAGATTGATTCTGAACAATTTTAGTCCTGAGAACTATTGCTCCAGCCAAGATTATTAAAACCCCACCAAAATAAGAATTGTTATCTAATAACTCGTTCCAAAATAACCAACCCAAAAATGTCCCAAAAGGTACTGATGTATAAGTAAAAATTCCTACACTAGAAGCAGGAGCGTTTTGATATCCGTGAGTTAAGAAAATTTGTCCGATGGTTGTGGTTAATCCTATTCCCATTAACATTAAGTACTGATTGAGAGTGGGGGTTTGCCAAGTCCAAATTAGAGGAATGACTGAAATCATCAGCCCGACAATCCCAAAATAGAATACTATGCGTAAAGGTGGTTCGGTTTCAGAAAGTTTACGTACCGTGACAAAAGCAATCGCAGCCATTAAACTACTGCTTAATGCTATTAAGCTTGCCCAATTAGTGTCTCCATCTGGGTTTAAAATTAGAAAAACTCCGATAAATCCCAATCCTCCAGCTGCCATGATTCGAGAAGAAAGATTTTCTTGAAGCCAAATTAAAGAAATAAAAGGAATAATTAGAGGGATAGTGGATTTGATTAACATCGAATCTCCTAAGGAAAGATGAGCTAATCCATAAAAAAAACAATACATTGCCCCAATTCCAACTCCCGAACGCAAGAGGTGTAGATGTAAGCGTTGAGTTTGTAGGATTTTAATGTCACTTTTCAGTAACAAAGGAGTTAGTATTACTAGCCCAAATAAGTTCCGAAAAAAGACAATGGATTCATTGGGTAAAGAAGCTGATACCAACTTAATGATGGCTGCACTAAAAGCAAAACTTAGTTCTGAAGCGATGATAAAAAATGCTCCACGGGCAACATTTTGACTCTTGATCATATTAAATAGGTTCAGTATTCAGGAAGACTTCAGATTAATTGCCCAATCAATTTACTATCTAGCTGTTCTATATTATCTATAACTAGTTTGGCTCCTGCACTTTTGAGTTTGTTAGCATAATTTTGTTTTTTATCACTACAAGTTAAAACATGGGGGGGTAAGGCTCCTACTGCGATCCAGTTTAGATTGGGCTTTTGTTCTCTAGCTTTGTTAACAGTATAGATATCTGCCACGGTATCTCCAACATAAATAATAGGAGTATGGTCAACATCTTGATTAGAAACGATCCCGATCTGGGAGTCTGTCTGATAATCACTGTTGAATATTTTAGAATCAAGTTGAGTAATAGCGTTAAATAATCCTTTAGGGTCAGGTTTTGCTGGGGCATCCTCCATCGCAACAAGAATGGTTTGGTCTAACCCCAAACGAGTTTTTAGGACATATTCCGCAGAAGCTCTAGTAGCACCACTGAAAAAGCCCCAAGCAATATTATTTTGAGTTAAATTAGCTAAATATTCTTTAGATAAGAGTAACGGCTCAGTAGCAATGTAACCATCAAAGTTGTTACCGCGATATTTTTCTTGGAAAAAATCAACAATTTTTTGATAATCAAGATTAAAACTGTTTCTACTTTGTCCTTGAGATTCTGAATAACGATAAATAAACTCTTGAGAAGCTTCCCAATCATTATTCCAAATCCCCTCTGATTTCAAGGTATCTATATCGTCCATGGTTGGACGGTAAGCGTTTTGGGTAAAATGGGCTACAGTATCAGCGAGCGCTCGGCGATAGGAATTGGTTACGTCTCGGATTACCCCATCAATGTCAAATACAGCGATCGCAACTTTTTTGTCTTTTTTCATGATCTTTTTCTAAACATTAACGAAGTCAGAGGAAGCCTAGTCTTGAAAAGGCAGGGAAAGGTTGACCAAAAGCCTTGAATCCTCTATCTGCCATCTCGCTCAATCGGGGTCTTAAAAATGATAAATGATAAATGACAATATTTGTTATAATCTACAATGCACAACTATCTAAAATTATTGATTACAAAAGCTGGGAGGCATAATTGGAGTCAAGATTTACCCTAAAAATTCTTTGGTTAGAGAAAGACATAGCGATCGCTGTAGATCAAGTTGTGGGCAAAGGAACTAGCCCTTTAACTGCTTATTTCTTCTGGCCCCGCAATGATGCTTGGCAACAGCTACAAGATGAGCTTGAAGCGAAACATTGGATCTCTGAAGAAGAACGCATTAATATTCTTAATAAAGCCACAGAAGTTATTAATTTTTGGCAAAAGCATAGTAAAACCACCACTATGTTGCAAGCTCAAGACAAATTCCCTGATGTAGTATTTTCAGGCACTAATTAGATTCTGGTTGAACTCAAATCTATTAAAATATTTAAGTATGGATAACCTGTACACTATAGGTTATAAGAAATTTTAAATTTAGCTATATTTATCTATTTTCTTACCCTTAAAATCGGGACAAGATCTGTGATGTGATCCTGTCCTGATTGATTTGAGAATATTTAAACCGAAACGATGCCACCAGCAGCTTGAAAACGAGCTCTGGCTTTTCTAAGAGCTTGGCTAGCGCGATTTTTTTCTAGGCGATTATCTCCTTTATCGGCTGCTTCAAAGCTGCTTTTAGCGGATTCAAAATCGGAGCGAGCTGATTCTAAATCGATTGAATCACCCATTTCCGCACTATTGACTAGTACTTTAACTTCGTCATTTTCCACTTCAGCAAACCCGCCCATAAGTGCGATTGTTTGCCATTCTTTTGCAGGACGAACTCTCATCACACCAATATCTACAGCGGTTAGCAAAGGTGCATGACCAGAAAGAATCCCTAATTGTCCTGTTGTACTGGGTAAAACTATTTCTTCTACCTTATCTTCCCAGACAGTGCAATCTGGAGCAATTACTTTTAAATTTAATACCATCTTTTCATTGAACATTTATCATGGAACATTTATCATGGAACATTTATCAGTTAGCAGTTAGCAGTTAGCAGTTATGAGTTATCGAACTTAGCCCTCAACTTATTAACTGTTCACTGTTCATTGTTAGCTGATAACTGTTCGCTGTCTAAGCAGAAGCTTTAATTTTTTCAGCTTTAGCTTTAGCTTCATCAATGTTTCCCACAAGATAAAAAGCTTGCTCAGGAAGATCATCAAGTTCACCATCAAGGATCATTTGGAAGCCCTTAATTGTATCTTCAAGGGTCACATATTTACCAGGTGAGCCAGTGAATACTTCTGCAACAAAGAAAGGTTGAGATAAGAAACGCTCAATTTTACGAGCGCGGTCTACAGTAAGACGGTCTTCTTCAGAAAGTTCGTCTAGACCCAAGATAGCAATAATATCTTGTAGCTCTTTATATCTCTGTAGGGTGGATTGTACGGCACGAGCAGTATCGTAGTGTTCGTCACCCACAATACTGGGCTGGAGCATAGTACTACTAGAATCTAAAGGATCTACCGCAGGGTAAATACCTTTGGAAGCTAAGGCACGAGAAAGTACAGTAGTACCGTCTAAGTGAGCAAAAGTAGTTGCAGGTGCGGGGTCAGTTAAGTCATCCGCAGGTACATATACAGCTTGAATAGAAGTGATAGAACCTTCTTTAGTGGAAGTAATACGTTCTTGTAAGTCTCCTACATCTGTACCAAGAGTAGGTTGATATCCTACCGCAGAAGGCATACGTCCTAGAAGTGCAGATACTTCAGAACCAGCCTGTACAAAACGGAAGATATTATCAATAAATAATAGTACGTCTTGTTTGCTCACATCACGGAAGTATTCTGCCATAGTCAGAGCAGAAAGACCAACACGCATTCTAGCTCCAGGTGGTTCGTTCATCTGACCGTAAACCAAAGCAATTTTCGAGTTTTCTGGGTTTTCCGAATCAATTACGTTAGATTCAATCATTTCATTGTAGAGGTCGTTTCCTTCACGAGTACGTTCCCCTACACCACCAAACACGGATACACCACCGTGTTGAATAGCGATGTTGTTGATCAATTCCATCATAATAACGGTTTTACCAACCCCAGCACCGCCGAAGAGACCAATTTTGCCACCCTGACGATAGGGAGTAAGCAAATCAACAACTTTAATACCTGTCTCAAATACTTTAGGCTTGGTTGATAATTCAGTTAATTTGGGAGCTGGTCTGTGGATAGGAGAAGTTTCGTCGGTGTTAACAGGACCTTTATTATCAACAGTCTCACCGAGAACGTTAAAAATTCTACCCAAAGTAGCTTTACCAACGGGAACACTAATGGGTGCGCCAGTATCAGTAATATCCATGCCTCTTACTAGCCCATCGCTGCTACTCATTGCAACAGCACGCACTTGATTATCACCAAGTAGTTGTTGTACTTCGCAGGTGACGGCAACGTCTTGTCCTGCTGCGTTTTTAGCTTCTACTCTTAGGGCATTATAAATGCGGGGCATTTTACCGCTAGGGAACTCAGCATCGATAACTGGTCCAATAATTTGAGTAATTTTACCGTTTGTTTTATCTGTTGTGGCTACCATGCTTCGCTTCTACTTGGTGGTTAGATATGTTATATGGCAGAGAAAATCTTCATTTAATCTAAATTTTGCCACTTTATAGATTATCACCTTAAGGTATTGATTGTCTTAATGACCTTAGTGGGGTCAGTATATTTATGACTGAACTTCCCCTTTGACAAAAAGCTACAACCTATGCTGAGTCAGCGATCACGAAAATTTTTCTGGCAGATTTACTGGGTACAATTTAGAGAAACTCCCAATAAATCTAAGCAAGATTTTTGGAGTAAACTCGGTTGGGTTATTTTGGAAAAAACATAGCTTCCACTTGCTAAGTTACACTTGATTTTATTCAAGCATATTGTTCCTAAATCTTCTAATAAAGTACGAAAACTATGGATTGGTAAATTCTCTTTATTGCGTTTGGTTCTATCTTTTTTCTTAGCAGATTCGCTGCGATGAGCTTGAATTACATCAGGAGAAATATCTGAGGTTTCTTCATCTTCAAATAATAAAGGTGCTAAGATTTTTCTTAAATGCCATCCTACATAATAAGCTAACATACTAGGATGTTGAGCCTGTACCAGGCGATCGCTAAATAAGTCAGGCAACTTTACTGGAAAAAAAATGAGAGGAATTGCTACCAAAGTTTGCTAGAATTGCCTGTTAAAATGTACAGTT
>JASJDB010000386.1 GCA_030065315.1 Xenococcaceae cyanobacterium MO_167.B52
CCTCAAGTTCAATTTCTGAACCTCCACAGTAGGCAACCCATGAAGCATCCTTAATCCTAGTATTACGAGATCGCGTGAATCGAGACATTTTCTTGACCGTAGATAATGAGTTCGTTGGAGACTGTGATTTAATAAGTGCGTTTGGAAGTAGCAATACGTGAAATAATGCTAGTCAATAAAACTAAAACTACTAAGATGAAAGCAGCAGCCCAGGCTAATTCTTGCTGATTTTTAAAAGGAACGATCGCAAAATTATAAACTAATACAGCTAAAGAAGCAGTAGGTTCAGCCAAATTATTATTCCAACTGGGCCAATACTGGGTAAATAGAGCCGTAAACAATAAAGGTGCAGTTTCCCCAGCAGCACGAGCTACTGCTAGAGTCACACCAGTAATAATGGCAGGAATGGCAGCAGGTAAAACTACTTGCAATACGGTTTGATAGTTATTGGCACCTACCCCTATAGAAGCTTGTCGTACTTCTTGAGGAACCAGCTTTAGAGCTTCATCAGTAGTACGTACAATAATTGGTAGCATCAGAATTGCCAAAGCGAACCCGCCAGCCCAAGCAGAATAGGTTTTAGTAGTTAAGACAATAGTACTGTAAGCAAATACGCCAATAATAATTGACGGAACCCCACTAAGGACATTGGTGGCAAAGCGAATCCAATCTGCTAACTTTCCTTCACTAAATTCTGATAGATAAATTGCAGCCATTACTCCGATAGGCACGCTGATTAAAGCTCCAATACCAACCATAATTACTGTGCCTAGGATGGCATTACCAAAACCGCCTCCTGGTACTAAAGGTGGTGGGGGTAGTTCAGTAAATACTTGCCATCTCAGAGAGCTTATTCCCTTCTGTAAGAGATAGGTCAGAATAATAAATAAAGGCACAATTGCCATTAGAGTAAATAATCCTGCTACTCCAGACATAAATAGACCGAAGAGAGTACGAGGAGAAGAAGGATTCTTTTTTAAACTAGCAGGATCAAAGTCCATATTAGATTGATTGGGGAAAAATTCTGATGTCATGATTAATTAAAACTAACTACTAACTACTCCCAGGTTTAGATTTTTTGAATTCTAGTTACCAGTAACTGCGCTAGGATGTTTACCCCTAAAGTAATGGCAAATAGAATTAGGGCTGCATACATTAAAGCTGCTACTTGTAACCCACTGGCTTCGGCAAACTGATTGGCTAGTAGAGAAGCAACTGTATTGGAAGGAGCGAACACAGAAAAGTCAACTTTATTAGCATTGCCAATTAGCATAGTTACAGCCATAGTTTCTCCCAAAGCTCTACCCAGAGCCAGCATAATACCGCCAATAATACCTGAAGAAGCAGCAGGTAAAATGATTTGGATGATTGCTTCCCAACGAGTTGCACCTAATCCTACAGCAGCCTGTCTCAACCCGCCAGGAACATTAATAATGGCATCACGGGAAATTGCAGCGATAGTAGGCAAAATCATCACAGAAAGGATTAAGGCTGCTGGTAGCATTCCTGGTCCTTGGAGAGGAGAAATCTCTTTGAGAAAGGGAATTAAAACAAAAATTCCCCATAGTCCATAGACTACGCTAGGTACTGCTGCTAGTAACTCAACTAAGAAAACAATAGTTCTTTGTATTGCAGGAGGTAAATAGTCTTCGCTCAGAAAAATTGCTACTCCTAAGCCAATTGGTACAGATATTAACAGGGCAATCACAGAACTAATTAATGTGCCATAGATGGCTGGCACAATACCGTAGTTATTTTCTACCGGATTCCAACTACTACTGGTCAAAAAACCGAGACCAAATTCTTCAATAGCTGGAAAAGCTTCTAAGGCTACTTGTATAGTAATCCATATTAGAGTGGCTGCGATCGCAAATGCTAGAATTTTTGCTGACCAATAAAAGCTATTTTCTAGACTTCTTTCCACAGCAGAACGAGGTTTAATCTTGCTTTCATAATCACTTGTCATTTGTATAATTCGTATTGTTGCTAATTTTCAATAAAACTTTTACTACATTCTGTAAGTAATACAATACCCTCATTAAGCTTAGGTAAAGTCAAGAGGATTAATCTTCAAAAAAGTTAAACAATCCCTACTTCTTCTTCTTCGATCACTGCTCTTTCTCTTCTAGCAGAATCATACCATCTTTGAATATCAGGGTCATTGAGTACCATATCCATATATTCCCCTGCTATGGAATCACAAGGAATGCCATAGGTACGGAATCTAAAAGCTACGGGAGCAAACATAGCATCCGCCATTGAAAAAGAGCCAAAAAGCCAAGAACCAGCTTCAGCATTTTCAGTTCTGTATTTAGTCCATATGGTTTTTATACGTTGGATATCTTCACCTAACTCAGTTACCAAAGTTATTTTGCGATTTAAAGCTCGACAATTCATTGGCATTGATCCTCTCAAAGCCAAAAAACCAGAGTGCATTTCTGCTGATATTGACCTGGCTTCAGCCCTTTGCTTAACATTGGCAGGTAGTAGGGCGGGATATTTTTCTGCTAAATATTCGCCAATAGCTAATGTATCCCAAACAACTAAATCATCTTCTATATAAATGGGGACTTTTCCTGCTGGGGAATAGTACAATAACTTTTCTTTATATCCTTCAGAAAAAAGTAATACCTGTATTTCTTCAAACTCAATACCCAGTTTAGTTAGCATCAACCAAGCTCGAAGTGACCAGGATGAGTAATTTTTATTCCCAATAATTAATTTTGGCTTTCCCATTGTCCTTACTTTACTTAGCACCTAAGTTCATTTCAACAGTTTATTGTATTACAAACTAATTCGAAGTTTTGCTGAATACATAATTAATAGTAAAATTTATTCTTATGAATCAAAGACTATTCCTGTATATCCTAAATAGTTAATCAATCCGATAAAAACACTAGACTATACTTACCAAATAACCTTTTGTCTTCTGCCTGTTAATAAGGAAAAAAACACTATGTTTAGTAATCAGAAAAATCAAGTACAAGAAAAGTGGCAATGGGAATTAGATAATTTTGTTAATCAATACAAAACTAAACTATCTGCATTAGCTTGGGGTTTACAACAAGAGTGGCAAGATGGGGACTCAATTTTGGGAATTGATCTCAAACCCCAACCTCATTTTGTTTCATGCGATCGCAAATCTCTAGAAACCTTAAATAATAATACTAAAGGGCGTTTACAAGAAATTTTAGGTTTAATAGATGGATATGAGACAGAGAAAGAAGTCTTAATTATTGCTATTGGAGAAGGACAAGTTAAATTAATTCACTTTCAACCAGACATCACCCCTCCTGATAGTTTTGCAGCAGAAAATCAAGATATTGATCGCCTAATTAAAGAGTTAGAGACAGCGTTAGGAGAGAAGAATTTTTTTTGAAGTAAATTTAATCTCACTCCAAACCAAAAGTCAGATTAACTAAGATATTAGATAAATAATCTTGCTATTTCTCTCGGTAATGGAAATGGTACATTCCAAGAGGCAGTTAAATTCTCTGTAGGCGACGACCCCACAAAGATAGCTACAGGTGATTTTGAAAATAATGGTAGTAAAGATATTGCAGTCGTCTCTAGAATATGTTGCAATACCCTACGTAGGGTATTGCAACATAGCTCGTAATTCTTGTTGTCTTCTGTGATGAAGAAAATACTTTTGTAAATCTTGCCATTCCTGTAACTTTAGCAGATACTCTTTCTCAACTACTTCCATTAGATGAGGCAGATAAACCTTGGACTCCATATTAGATAAAGAATCTAAAAACTTAATTAATGCTATTATGTTTTGAACTTCTTCCAAAATATTTTTAATTCTGGTAATTTGCTTGAGATAATCGTCATAGAGATTGCCATAAAAGCTGCTAAATAGTTCCATAGTGTAGCGAATTTTTTTAGCTGATTTGCTTAAGTTATAAAGTAATTTTCTTTCAGTAGAAGCTAATTTTTTAAGATTGCATTGTTCAAAAATAATATCTCCTGATTGCATTTGAACACCTACTAACCAGCCAGGATCACTTAAAAAATTACAGACTTGAGGTAATAGTAGATCTGGCAAGGTTCGCTGAATTTTAACTGAAGCTATTTTCTGGTACTCAGGAGATTCTAACCAAGCTTCTAGTTCTGTTTTTAGCCGTACATATTTACGACTATGTAAAGTACTTTTAACCTCTTTAAAAGCTGACTTTTGTTCTTTTTTGAGATGTTTCAAGATAACTTTAAGATTTCTTTGCTCTATTTTGGGCAAATTTATTTGGTATCGAGTAATTAGGGTATCTTGCAACACATCAATATCGCTTAACTTGCCCAATACTTTAACAATTGTGGCAAGATTTTTTTCTGAGGCAGAAATTGGTAAATTTAGAGCAGGAGCCAAACTAGAGAGCGCGACATCTAGACGAAACATTGCTGCCCTCATGTGATGTAATTGTTTGGGATTTTTATCTTGTAAAACTTTAGATTCATACTTAAGGATTTTTTTATAGGTTTTTGCGATCGCAATATAAGCCCAATCGCCTAAAGTATTTTTTGTTTGTTGGTAATTCATGATCAATCTTGCTCGGTAATAATATCATCTCTCTTTTTGCTATATGTTCTCCAATTCCTTAAAAAATATTCTCCATCAACTTTCTCAACAACCAGAATGGGAGCAATACCAACAATATTGTGAAGTGAAAGAATGTTGGCAAAAAATAATTAATCCTAAAATAGCCCAGAATAGTAAACCTAAATCTATTTCCCGCCAGATACTTTCGATTGCAACCTCTAGTTCAGTCTGGGCGCAAGAATTATCTTTGCAAAGATATAGTTTCCTGAAAAAACTGAATTCTCAACTCAGCTTCACCCTAAGGGATATCAGGTTTTCTCCTGCTCTTTGGACTGAATTATCAACAACTACATCTTCTGAGACAAAAAATGACATTGCAAACCAACAAAAACTGTCATTATCATCGAAAAATCGGCTTAATAATGCCAAAAAACTTGAAAATAGCGAAAAAATTGATGACCCAAAAATAGCATTAAAAAGATGGTTAGAAAGAATTAAAACTCGGGCAGAATCAGCAACCCAGCCTTATTTATTATGCCCTCAATGTGGTTGTTTTACCCCTATCGCAGAATTAGAGCGTTGGCAAGTTTGTTCTCATTGTATTGCTAAAAAATGGTCTTCAGAATATCGTTATAGCAACCCAAATAAACAATAATATGTCCTATTTTAAGTTTATCTACCCTGTTATAGAGGTGTATTTGTCTTGATCCCTTACTAGCTAAAGATGGTTTATTTCCATAACTATTATAAAAAATATGTATATTAAAATACCATTCTTTTTATTAGCTGTGTATATTTATTACTCAATAATAAAGAGATTATAAAGAAAAAACGAGTTGGGGATCGTGGAAACCTATACAGAATATAAGTTTGGACTGGATAAATGGTGATCCCAAAAACTTGCACAATAGGTAATATCAAGACAAATAAAAAGCGATTTTGTCATCTAATTCCAATGAAAATAGCCAATTCTTTAAATTTCAATTGTCGTCACTGTCGCCACTTCGATCCCGAAGGAAGAAGGGGTGGCACTTGTCAGAAATTAGGTGTGCCAGTTCATAGTAATTGGGAGGCTT
>JASJDB010000387.1 GCA_030065315.1 Xenococcaceae cyanobacterium MO_167.B52
TATTATGATAGATGGAATTCATACTATTACTATCCCTAGAAATAATCCGATAAATGCTTATACAATGGCTAAAATTATTAAAGATGCTGGTTTAACAATTCAAGAATTTTGTAAGTTACTTTGATAAAATGCGATCGCGGAAAAATATTGATAAAATAAGGTGGTAAAAATTATATTGTGAGATGAATCATAAACAGATAATTCAAGAAAACCGCTTAGAGATACTAAATATTGCTAAAAATTACGGTGCATCTAATATTCGTATTTTTGGTTCTGTAGCAAGAGAAGAAGCCAATAATAATAGTGATATTGATTTTTTAATGGATATTGAATCAGGAAAAAATTTATTGGATAGAATAGCATTAATTCAAGATTTAGAAGATTTATTAGGCTGTAAAGTAGATGTTGCTAAACCAGAAAATTTACACGAGTCCATAAAAGAAAAAATCTTGAAAGAAGCGATTATTTTATGAAAAATGACTTGCTTTACCTAAGTAATATCCAAGAATGTATTGCAGCAATTGAATCTTATACTAGTTATAACAAAGAAGCCTTTATGCAAAATCCCATGATTCAGGATGCTGTCATCAGGAATTTTGAGGTTATTGGAGAAGCAACAAAGAGATTATCGCTACAAACTAGAGAGCAATATTCAGAAGTTCCTTGGAGAAGGATAGCAGGTTTAAGAGATGTTTTGATTCATGATTATTTGAGAGTAGATTTAGAAGAGGTTTGGGGAATTATTAGTGATTATTTACCAGAGTTAAAAGTTAATATTGAAAGAATTGTTAACGATCTGAAATATTAGTGTGATCGCGCAGTACCTGCCTTTGGCAGACCACACATTGCCAGCCTTCGGCTGATCGCTTTTTTCTAAGATATTCGATTTGTTAGCCGAATCGCATTTTTCCATCTCATACTGAAAATCCCATTTACAATATAAAAAACCAAGTCCAGTTTACTAAAAATGAAATATAAAGTAGCGTTACTTCAATCAGAAGAAGGTTTTAGTGTTTGGGTTCCAAGTTTACCAGGTTGTTGCTCTCAAGGTAAAACAGAAGAAGAAGCATTAATTAATATTGAAATTGCAATTCGTGAATATTTAGAAGTGGTCATGGAACAGCTTGATGATGTTATTTTACGTGAAGTCGAAGTTGCAGTATAGCTATGCCAAAGTTACCAGGTGTTAATCATCTTCAAGCAGTTAAAGCTTTTGAAAAAGCTGGGTTTCGTATAGCTAGACAGGGTAAACATATTATTATGATAGATGGAATTCATACTATTACTATCCCTAGAAATAATCCGATAAATGCTTATACAATGGCTAAAATTATTAAAGATGCTGGTTTAACAATTCAAGAATTTTGTAAGTTACTCTGAATAAAATGCGATCAAGGCGATCACTAAAACCAAGTATAATTTTTTTATAACTTTTATGAGAACAAATGAAAAATCGTAGCTTTACTATAATTATCCATAAAGAAGAGGATATGTACATAGCAGAATGTCCCGAAGTTGGAACAGTGGATCAGGGGGAAACTATTGAAAATGCGATCTCGCGAGGCGAGGCGTTTCACAATCGCGGGATTTAAAAAAGCAACAAAGTTATATTTAGAAGAATTTCCTTTAACAGAAAGTTCTCCCCGATATATAACAGCTATGGATATTAGTTATGCCTAAGTTACCTATAATTTTTAGTAAGAAAGTAATTTTTTAATAAGTAAACATTTCTTGTAGCAGTGCCAAAACTTTTTTGATATCTTTTGAGGATAATTTACCCTGTTTTTTAAACAAATGCTGTTTATCGACTGTACGCAATTGGTCTAACATTACTTGTCCCTTTTTACCTTTAAATTCAATCTCGATTCTACTCTTATAACTTCGTAACTTTGTAGTCATTGGCGCAATAATTACGGTACGAATATATTTATTCATTTCATCAGGAGAAACTATTACACAAGGTCGAGTTTTTTGAACTTCCGAACCAATTGTAGGGTCTAAATTTATTAAATAGACTTCTCCTCTTGCTACCATTTCCAATCCTCATCTTCTAATGTGGAAATAGCATCATCTATTAACAATTCATCGTCGCCATTTGCAGCCATCTCTTTAAAAGATTCTTCCCAACCTTCTCTAATATTTTTGATGGGAGTTAATACTAAGTTACCGTCTATTACTTCCATCTCGACAGAGTTATCAAAACCGCATTGTTCGATGATGGCTTTGGGTATTCTGATACCTTGAGAATTGCCAATAGTAATAATTTTTGTTTTCATAATATGTAATTACATAGTAATTACTTTTATTGTATCATGTGTAGAAATGCGATCGCTTTTTTCTAAGATATTCGATTTGTTAGCCAAATCGCATTTTTCCATCTCATACTGAACATCTCATTTACAATATAAAGAAGAAAAATACTTTTTTAAGTTATTGGATATCTTAAAATATTTTTATGAACTACAACAATATCATTACTATTGAACCAGGAAAGCGTAGTGGAAAGCCTTGTATTAGAGGTATGAGAATTACTGTGTACGATATCTTAGAATATCTTGCAGGAGGTATGACAGAAGCAGAAATATTAGAAGACTTTTCCGAATTAACTTCAGAAGATATTAAAGCTTGTCTTGCTTTTGCAGCAGATAGAGAGAAAAAATTATTTATTGCAACCTTGTGAAACTATTACTAGATGAAAATTTATCAGATCGTATTATCCCCAGAATTATAGATTTATATCCCAATTCGGCTCATGTTAAAACTTTGAAATTAACTAATACTGATGATACTATCATTTGGAATTATGCCAAAGATAATAAGTACGTAATTGTTTCTAAAGATTCAGATTTTCATCAGCGCAGTATTTTATACGGTCATCCTCCTAAGTTTATTTATTTAAGAATTGGTAATAGTCCAACATCAAAAATTGTTAATATTCTACGGGATAATTTTGCGATTATTAGTGAATTTGGAAATAGTAAGATAGAAAGTATTTTAGTTGTAGGTTAATTGTGCAATCCTGCAAAGCCTCATAAAGCTAGATTGTACATTCCTTCCGAAAGATCGCATTTTCTATCCCATTTATTCAAGACATTCTCTGTATTAGCCTAATCGCATCTAAAATACAAAAAACAAAGTCCCCCTTATTAATAGGGTTTACAGAGGAAATCTAACAATGAACATCAGAGCAATAATAGAATGGGATGAATCGGCACAAGCTTATTCTGCTACTTGTCCAGAATTAAATTTTGTTTCTTCTTTTGGCGATACGAAACAAGAAGCAATAAGTAATTTAAAAAATACTATTATATAAAGTTTTGTCAAGTCATAATTACCTTGCTAAAATTTTTAGTTAGTATAAAAATACCAGCTAAAAAATAATTGTTTAAACTTAATGAGCAGACAAGAGTATTTCTTCTTGAATCATCAAGGCGAATGTTCAAAACCAAACTGGAGTCAGGTTAAAGACTTAGATTCGACCAATAAACCATATATGTTAGTACCTGACAACAATGTATGTATTCATGTTTCTGATTTTAATATTTCTAAAAAACAGGATAAAATAAAAAGAATTAAAGCTAGAAAATTTTTAAACTATGTAAGTACTTCCAACATTACTGTAAATCCTACTTTTGGTTTATTGGAAAGAGCTAGTAAACCTGGAACACTCAAATTGAATATTAGCAAACTGAATGACTTTGAAGATGCTTTTTGGAGAAAAATAGGTCATTACACTGATAATCATACAATTTCATCTATGTGTACGTCAATTGATCCCCTCAAAGCTCAACTTTATCCTTTATATGCTTATCTGTTAAAAATTAAGCTAATTCTTCTTAAAAGAAAAGCTAGTTCTAAAAATGCAGAAATAAACTTAAATGAATTATATAGTTTTATAGAAGAGATGCAAATATATTTGGCAATTCCCTGGCAATTTGCTCTTGCTATTTTTGGTGGAAATAATCAACTTAATAAATTCATAACACCTGATAAAAAGAAGGATTTATTTCAAGCTATATGGGGAGCATCTTGGGACTTATATTACTTATACCTGACTCATGAATACAATGGAATTAGAAGTATAAATGATACTTATCATCAATATATTTTTGCCACAGATGACAAACGTTGTGCTGCTATAGGACAAGCATTAAAAGTAATAGGAGCTATTGATTATGGCAACATAATTTATAATCATACTCTAGTAAGTTATGATTTTCCTCATTGGAAGCAAAAAGAAAAATTTTTATTAGATATGAATCAAGAAATTTTCAAAAAAACAACTGAAAGAGCTATCAGAAGAAACCAGTTATCGGAAAAGGACGCTCAACTTACAACAGAAAATATTATCAATAACTCAACTTATCAGATTTCAAAAATCACCAAAGAATTAAAGGCGATAACTAACAAAGGGTTTGGCTAAAAATAGTTATTTTAATTTAGCAACATACCAAACTTTTTGTGTCTCCCTTTGCGCCTTTGCACGGCTAAAGCGCATAAACGACTTTGCGTGAGATAAAACAAAAATTTCGGTTATCCCAACACCCCAAACCTTACACTACCCCTTCATAAAGCGTTACAGTCAAAAGATACAGAAACGACAATATCTATATGACTAACGCAACCATTACAGAAAATCCCTTATTGATAGGAAAAGGCTTACCACCATTCGATAAAATCGAAGCTTCTCATGTAGTTCCTGCTATCACTGAACTACTCAAGCAATTAGAAACAGACTTAACTAACCTAGAAGCTAATGTTACTCCTACTTGGGATGGATTAGTCGAACCCCTGACAGCTATGGAAGAGAAATTAGGCTGGAGTTGGGGTATAGTAGGGCATTTAATGGGTGTGAGGAATAGTCCCGAACTCAGAGAAGCTTATGAGACGATGCAACCTGAGATAGTGAAATTTTATAACAAGCTTTCCCAAAGCAAACCTCTCTACGAAGCATTTAAAGGATTACGTAATAGTGCAGACTGGGATAGTTTTGAGCCAGCACAACAGCGTATTATCGAATCTTCCCTCAGAGATTTTGAATTATCTGGTGTAGGTTTAGAAGGAGAAACCAAAGAGAAATTTAACGAGATACAGTTAGAGTTAGCCGAACTTTCTACTAAGTTTTCTAATAATGTTCTCGATGCGACTAAAGCTTTTAAACTGAAGCTTAGTGATAAGAAGGATGTAGAAGGTTTACCTGATAGTGCTTTGGGTTTGATGGCGCAAACAGCCAAAGCTGAAGGTGAAGAAAACGCTACACTTGAAGATGGTCCTTGGATAGTAACCTTAGATTATCCTAGCTACATTCCTTTTATGAAGTATGCAGTTAGTAGCGAATTAAGAGAGAAACTCTACAAAGCTTTTGT
>JASJDB010000388.1 GCA_030065315.1 Xenococcaceae cyanobacterium MO_167.B52
GCTGCTAAGTAAGCCTGTCCTTCGGGAGAATCGAAGGGAGCGCAGACCAATTCGCGATCGGGTAATTTAATGCCATAGTTAATCACTGCCCACTGAAAATCGTGAACGTAGTCAGTGCAAATTTGGTGTCCAAACCCACGGGAACCGCAGTGTATCTGCACGGCAAGACATCCTGGTTCGAGTCCCATTACCGCTGCTGCTTCAGAATCGAAGATCTCATCAACTACATCTACTTCCAGAAAGTGATTACCCGCTCCTAGAGTGCCTAATTGACCTTTTCCTCTTTGTTTCGCTCTTTGACTGGCTTGATCGGGGTCTGCTCCTTCTAGACAGCCAAATTCTTCGGTTCTCTCTAAATCTTCTGGGGTGGCATATCCTTTACTTAATGCCCAACGCGCACCTTGACGACAAACGCGATCGAATTCCTCAACCGATAGAGGCAAACTACCACCTTTGCCTACTCCACTGGGACAGTTGCGATACAAGGTACTAGCTAAATCATTGAGATAAGGGATAGCAGTTTGATATTCAATAGAAGAAGCTAAAACTCTTACCCCACAGTTAATATCGTAACCCACTGCCCCTGGGGAAATAATTCCCTCTGGTACTTTGGCTGCCATCACGCCGCCTATCGGCATCCCATACCCTTGGTGAACATCGGGCATAATCGCTACGTGACCGACCAAACCAGGTAAGCAGGCAACGTTAACTCCCTGAATAAACGATAAATCTCCCAGGGCATCTTCCAATAATTCCTCGTCAGCAAATATCCAGACGGGTACATTCATCTCTGGATGAAAAGATGTCGGAATTGCCCAGACATAATCATCGATGCGCTGTAAATCTTGTTTTCTAATTTTCATCGCCCCTCCTCTTGCTATGTTTAGCTCGGGCACAGTCAATCAAGTTCCCTTACCGTTAATTTGGGGTTTAAAGCCCCGTCCTAAGACGAGTTTCGACTTGCAAACTACGTCAGTATCCTAGAATCCTCTCGGCTTTAGCCAGAGGAGTATGTCAAACATCTAATACTAGCGTGACTTCTAACCCTGATTCTGTCTCGCGAATTGCCAAATTATGATAGGTTACTGCCTTGATATCCTTGAGCCATTGCTGAGTGGGTGCGCCAGTAACTTTTGCTTGTATGCTGGTTTCATCGAGATGTTGGATTTCTAGTCGCTCAAACCCTAAACCCTCACTTTCATGTAAATAGAGCAATTCATTTAACCAAGCAACCAACAGACTTTCACGGTCAACCCCTTGGAGTTGAATCGATCTCGTTGTCTGAGCTCCTGGTGCTAACTGCATGCCGACTAGAGAATAAAGCCCCCAAGCTGCTTGAATAAATAACTGAGCTAAATTCTCTCCCCTAACTCGATAAGCCCAATCAGCGGTATGTTCAATTTCTTCAAAGCGTTTCAATTGATTAGTCATTTTTTTACTTCTTGAAATCCTCCCATCGCTGGACGCGAAAGTCTTCTCACGGAAGAGAGATAATATATGCTCAACAAAATATTAACCCAAGGAAAGAGTTGGGACTTTAAAATTGATTAAGAAACGTAGGGTTAAGGGATTCAAACAGGCTCGTAAATGATACATCCATTTACACCGCACATTTTGGCTAAAGTATTTCGAGACATCCCACATTCACCAGTAGCTTTTATGGTGTAGAAATCTAAATAGTCTTTCTCTTTACCACCAGTATTAGGCTTGGGTAACTCAATTACACCTTTCAGTAACTCAACAATTTTAGTTTATGTGATCGCTTTTACTTGAAACTCAGTGGTATGTCTGCAATCAAATGTATTGCCCCTATGATTTTTTCCTCATGGTTGCATTACTTGTGTAGTTATATGTTTACATTGAATGTAGCGATCGCTTTATGCCTTAACTTGACAAATTTACTTGAGTCTCATGTAGTGCGAGGCTTTTTTTATTGTGGACAGATAGAAAAAATTTTGAGTTATGAAGTTGACAAGATTTGCTTTTTAGTGTGCAGATAAAAGCTTGCTTTTTTTACTCACTGATGAAGATTTGATAAACCCTATTTACTACCCGTTTAGGACTATGGGAATAATGGGTTATTGGAGAAAGTTTGGAGAAAAAGTGAGCGTAAGTGTTAGTTTTTCTATTTTTGAGAAGCAGGGGATGTAAGTAAAAAGCCTTATCATCCGAGCGTTAAGACTACTTAGATATTACTATCGGGATGATAAGATTTGAACTTACGACCCCTGCTTCCCGAAAGCAGTGCGCTACCAAGCTGCGCCACATCCCGCTGTCGAATTTATGGTAACACATACTCCATGAAGAGAAAAAATCTTCTCCCAGTTTCTCATAAAATAGAGAAGTAACAACAGATCTATATTGGAGTAATTAGGGAGTGGTAGTTAAACCTGATTGGTTACGAGTCAAAGCACCACAATGGCAGCGTGTTGGTAGTGTCACAGAAATTTTAAGAGATTTGAATTTAAATACAGTTTGCGAGGAAGCCTCTTGCCCTAATATTGGAGAGTGTTTTAATGTAGGTACAGCTACTTTTCTAATTATGGGACCTGCTTGTACCCGTGCTTGTCCTTACTGTGATATTGATTTTGAAAAAAAACCCCAAGCTCTAGACTCTACAGAACCAATTAGACTGGCAGAAGCGGTGAAAAGACTTCAACTCAATCACGTTGTTATCACGTCAGTTAATAGAGATGACTTACATGATGGTGGTGCTAGTCAATTTGTGCGTTGTATTCAGGAAATTCGGAAACTCTCTCCTAATACCACTATTGAAGTTTTAATTCCTGACTTGTGCGGTAATTGGGAAGCTTTGAAAATGATTCTGGAAGCTGAACCAGAAGTTCTCAATCACAATACGGAAACTATACCTCGCTTATATCGTAAAGTACGTCCTCAAGGCAATTATCGGCGATCGCTAGAGTTACTCAAAAAAACCCGAGAATTCGCACCTTGGACTTACACAAAGTCAGGGATTATGGTGGGCTTGGGCGAAACGGATGAAGAAGTAAAAATGGTCATGACAAATTTACGGGATGTCGATTGTGACATTCTCACCATCGGACAATATTTGCAACCATCTCAAAAGCATTTAGGAGTTAAAGAGTTTATTACTCCTAATCAATTCAAGAATTGGCAAACTTTTGGGGAGTCTTTGGGTTTTTTACAGGTTGTCGCTACTCCTTTGACTCGCAGTTCTTATCATGCAGAACAAGTTAGGGAACTGATGCAATCTCATCCCCGAACTAAATTTTAACTTTAAGATAGTTTTTTTTAGCATAACTATCAGTTATTCTGACAAACTTACGTAAAATTACGTAAGTTTGTCGGTTAATAGGCGTATTTTAAGTTCAGAAGCTATGAGTAGTAATAATAATATTGAGAATCATAAATAATATCCAGAAATTCTTTTCTGATTTGGGAACATTTTTAAGCTGATTGTCTTCATTAAGTTCCTCTTGAGAAGACTTAACTATTACAGTTTTTTTGTATTGATATACCAAAGATAACTGTTTTCAGTTAGACAATAGCTAAAATTCCTGCTGATTCTGGACTGAAAAATTTTTTTTTATAATTGTGCTTTTTTTAGTCTAAGTTGGGCAATCTAATCGTGAGAGGAGAGATTCCTCTTAATTTACATACTGATATCGTCATTGAGAAATAATTATGTTAGCCAGTTCACTGTACGTTGAAACTAAACAAACCAATGATGCCCCTAATTATCATTTAGAAGAGCTACCAGAAAATAATTATAGTGCCAACAAAGTAACCGATGATTTAGTAGAACTTGATTTTGATTCTATAGAGTCGGATAAATCTTCTAGGAAAACAAGTCGTACTACAACAGATTTGGTTAGATTATATTTGCAAGAAATTGGAAGAGTACCTCTACTAGAAAGAGATGAAGAGGTTTCCGAAGCTCAAAAAGTTCAACGTCACATCCATATATTGGAGCAACGAGCAGCAGTTGCAGAACAAGGAGACGAAACCTTAGCCCAATTTGTCGAATTAATTAATGTTCATGATCGTCTAGTCACCCAACTCAGTCACCGTCCTTCTTTGAGAAGATGGTCAAAAACCGCAGGAGTTGAAATTCCTCAGCTCAAAGAAATTTTGGCAAAAGGTAAGAAACATTGGGCAGAAGTAATCGGATGTGATATCAAAGAATTAGAGCGAATTCAAAAAGAGGGAATTCGTGCCAAAGAACATATGATCAAGGCAAATCTACGTCTTGTGGTATCTGTGGCTAAAAAATATCAAAATCGTGGTTTGGAATTGCTAGACCTAATTCAAGAAGGAACTTTAGGTTTAGAAAGAGCCGTAGAAAAATTTGACCCCACCAAAGGTTATAGATTTAGTACTTATGCTTACTGGTGGATTCGTCAAGGAATTACAAGAGCGATCGCAACTCAAAGTCGCACGATTCGCCTTCCTGTCCACATTACCGAGAAACTCAATAAAATCAAGAAAGCACAGCGTAAAATATCTCAAGAAAAAGGTAGAACTCCTCGCATCGAAGATTTAGCGCAAGAGTTGGATATGACAGCAGCTCAAATTCGAGAAGTATTGTTACGTGTTCCTCGTTCTGTTTCCTTGGAAATTAAAGTTGGTAAGGAAAAAGATACAGAATTGGGTGATTTATTAGAAACTGAGAGTGCTTCTCCTGAAGAAACTTTGATGCGGGAATCTTTACAAAAAGACTTACAGTTTCTCTTAGGTGAATTAACTACTCGTGAAAGAGAAGTGATTCAAATGCGCTTTGGTTTTGGCGGAGAAAAACCCTTTTCCCTAGCGGAAATTGGTCGTTGTTTAGAACTATCTCGCGAAAGAGTGAGACAGATTGAAGCTAAAGCTTTGCAAAAGTTAAGACAACCTCGTCGCAGAAATATGATTCGAGATTATCTAGAGTCTCTAAGTTAATTGGAACAAATTAATATTGAATCTTCAATCAAGTAACTATGCTGGAGTCAAAATCTCTACCCGCATTTCTCCAAAGAGTGTGATCGTGGGCAATGCGGGTCATACTGAGACTAGTTTTCTTGTTTTAATAGTTTATTTAATACGACGAAAACTAATTTTGATTCCATCTTTAGGACGAGGAGACGGCACAGTAATCAACTCTAGGTTTTGATCTGGCAATAAATTCCACTGATAATTTTGGAGTAATTTGGCTGCAAAAATCCGCATTTCCAGACGAGCAAATTCTTTACCAATACATTCTCTTAAACCACCGCCAAAAGGAATATAACCAAAGCTTGTTTTCTTATCTTCGGCTCTTTCGGGAGAAAATCGGTCAGGATCAAAGCGATCGCTATCCGTATAAATGGTATCATCTTGATGAGTTTGAGCGATTTGATATTGTAAAGTCCATCCTTCGGGAATTTGATAACCATTGAATTCAAAAGATTTAATTGCTTTACGGAATCCGCCCCCTACTGGAGAAATGACTCGCATTACTTCTTTAATAACCTGTTCTAGATAAGTCATCTGTTTGATATCTTCTAAACTCAGAGGAGAGGTAGGAGATAATCTGGCTTGTTCTTCTCGCAACTTTTCTACGACATCAGGATGTTGAGCAGTCAGAAGACAAAAAGAAGCAATAGCAGATGTTAAAGTTTCATGTCCAGCAAAGAGTAATAA